>CAYJMK010000020.1:5693-10005 GCA_964371425.1 uncultured Candidatus Saccharibacteria bacterium | reverse complement strand
CCTTCCGAAGAGAGCTTCTTTTGGGAAGGACTACCGCGCGATCTCGACGACACGCATTTCGCGAATGACGTTGACTTTGACTTCGCCAGGGTACTTCAGTTCTTGTTCGATCTTGCGCGCAATCGCTTCTGCTAACTTGCTCGCTCCGAAGTCGTCTACTAAATCTGGCTGTACAAAGACGCGTACTTCCCGGCCAGCATAGATGGCGTATGCCTTCTTCACGCCTTCGAAGGACAAAGCAATATTTTCGAGATCTTCGACACGCTTGATGTAGGTCTCGTACGTATTACGACGTGCACCCGGGCGACCGGCGGATAGCGCATCTACCGTGTTGATGATGTGCGCCTCAATTGTTCGTGGTTCGTATTCCTCATGGTGACATTCCATCGCGTGCACCACTTCTTCCGCCACGCCGAATTTCTTGAGAATGTTTCGCCCAATTTCGACGTGGGTTCCTTCGATTTCGTGGTCAACGGCTTTCCCGATGTCGTGGAAGAGCGCTGCATACTTTGCGATCTGCACGTCTGCACCTAATTCTGCGGCCAAGATCCCCGCCATATGAGACATCTCAATGGAGTGCTGCAATACATTTTGACCGTAGGAAGAGCGGAACTTGAGGCGACCAAGTAATTGAACCAACTTTGGATGTACGTTCACGATCCCGAGTTCGTACACAGCTGCTTCTCCCGCTTCTTTAATGTCTTTGGAAACGTCTTTCTTTACCTCTGCGACGACTTCTTCGATCTTTCCTGGGTGAATACGACCATCCTTCAATAACTTCTCAACGGCGCGCTTACAGACGTGCCGACGAATCGGATTGAAAGACGAAATCATGATCGCATCCGGCGTTTCGTCGATGATGAGTTCACAGCCTGTGAGCTCCTCAATGTGCTTAATATTGCGGCCTTCTTTTCCAATAATCCGTCCCTTCATGTCGTCAGACGTGAGGGTCACGCTGGTCGCAGTCGTCTCAGAAACTTGTGTGCCCGCGTAGCGTTCAACAGCCAACGCGATCAATTTTTTGGCTTCGACATCGGCTTCTTCACGTGCCGTCTCTTTCATACGGTGGATCCGGTCGGCGAGCACTTCTTGCATATCTTGCTCCACCTTTGTGAGCAGGACCTGTTTAGCCTCTGCTTGCGGCAAACCAGCCACTTTCTCTAGCGCGATGATCTGTTCCTGCCGCGCTGCCTCCGCCTGAGCTTGTGTTTCAACAAGGCGCTGCTTCTCCGTAACAATGATGCCTTTTTCCTGCTCCACGCGGGCCCGTTCGCGGTCCATTTCTTCGTTCCGGCGATCAAGGCTGGATTCGTACTTGGCGAGGCGCTTTTCCGACAACACTAATTCTTCCCGGCGAGCACGGTCTTCTTGCTGAGCCTGGGAAATGACCTCTTGAGCCTTCTCTTTTCCTCTCAATACTTCTTCCTTGCTTTGCTCCTTCGCTCGGCGAAGAAGCTCTTCTGCTTTCGCTTCAGCGTCTTGCTGGTTCCGTTTGGCTAGTGACATCCGAAGCACATATCCACCGCCCAGCCCTAAGGCGAGCGTCATGAGACTAATAACAGCGATTTCCATAGTTCCTGCGCGTTAGAGCACAGGCGCGAAGAGAAGCGAACAGTCGCCTTCCAAGAGACGTCTCTATCTACGTTTGGCTTGTATAAGCCTCATCATGGAAAGCTTCATCAGCATTACCCGTACATTCGCAACCGAGGCACCCGTACGAAAAGACAAAAGTTAACTGGCGCGACCGTATCAAAGCCTTCCATTCGTGGCAAGGATTGCTACATGCGTATGATGGTGTCATACTCTTTCGGTACCTTTTTCCACCTGGGAGGGATCATGTCTACGCATTCGGAAGCGCATCACGCTCCTGCCGTTTTCCACAAGACGACGTTCAACGTGGTCGGCGGCGGGTCCTACGGGACTGCTGAAGGTGATGCGATTCGGACCGACTGGGGCATCTTGCCAGTTGAGCTGGATGCATTCTTGCTGGGTGCGTCCTTCGCCTACTACATGGTCCAGACGAAGGGCTGGGCGTGTTCCGCGGTTCTGTTCGTGCGTATTGAAGAGGTTATGCCACGAACGCCCGTGCGTGTCCGCGCACTCCTGTCGGAGGTTCTTACGCGGTCCGGTGAACTTCTGGATGGCATCGTTCCTATTCAAGGGACCGTCCAGATGCGGAACCTGTTGAGCTACGCCGCTCTGGACGCGCCGGACTTCTTGGTCCTGGAAGAGGGACACGCGGATCCGCTCGCGGATCCGCCTCCTGAGCAGCACGCCGTCGCTCCCTGCTGAGCTGCGGCTCTTTTTTTGACGATTCTGTCCTATCCCAAGTAAAGAATCCTCCTCTCTGGAGTCATAACATCCAACCAATGCCTCCAGAGAGGAGGATTCTTTACTTGGGACGTTTCGGCTTCGTCTATTTCTTACGACCAAGACGGCGTGGGCCTTTTCTTACGCCGAGCAAAGCCAAGAAGACAATAAAAAGTGTTCCAAAAATCGTCGCGATCAACACAACCAGCGAACCTTTCCCCACATTTTTGGTCCCGTGCGCGACTTTCTGAAGTCGTTCTTTGGCTTTACGTGTTGTTTCGGTCATACGCAACGCTCCCCCTGGACGGGGGAGCAACGCGCTATTTCACAATCTTGTCGATCACGCCGTACTTCCGAGCCTCTTCTGCTGTGAGGTAGAAGTCACGGTCGGTGTCCTTTTCCATTTGTTCGAATGTCTTGCCCGTTTTCTCGGCCAAGATGTGGTTCATCCGGTCTTTGATACGCAGAATTTGCTTGGCCGTGATGGCAATATCCGATGCTTGTCCCTGTGCACCACCCAAGACCTGATGCATCATGATTTCTGCGTTTGGGAGGGCCATGCGCTTGCCTTGCTGGCCCGCTGCGAGCAAGAACGCGCCCATGGACGCAGCCATTCCAATACAAATCGTTGAGACGTCGGCTTTTACATAGTTCATGGTGTCGTAGATGGCCATCCCCGCTGCCACCGATCCACCTGGAGAGTTAATGTACAACTTGATGTCCTTTACTGAATCTTCGCTTTCGAGAAAGAGCAGCTGCGCAACAATCGTGTTAGCAAGCGCGTCATCAATAGGACCACCCAGGAAAATGATGCGCTCCTTAAGAAGACGAGAATATATATCGTAAGCGCGCTCACCGTCGTGCGACTTTTCGATAACCGTAGGGATGAGGTACATATTGTTTTGGCTGATAGAAGCCGAGGAAACGCTACGGTTTTGCAAGTTCTACGCGAACACGTGGCGTATCGACGGATCGGAGCTGCACACCTTCTGGAAGATGCACTTGCGCCGGAAGAACTTGCAAATCATACGTGCCGGCTTCACGGCCCGTCAAGGAAAGCAGCACACGCACGGTACTCAGATCGAGGATATCGAGACGTGGTTTTCCCCCTGCGAGTGTCAGTGCCACAGAACTGGGCGACACAGACACCACTTTCAAGCCTTTTGCGAGACCTTCTGTTTCGACTTTGATCAGAACACTCTTCACCGCTGCGCGCTCTGCCACATCAATATGTACGCGCACACTTTGCCCTTCTTTGAGTGATACACCATCTGGAAGTTCAACGTTCACGGTGCGATCTTGGGCTCCACGCATGCCTGAGACGTCTACAATCGCTGTCTGAATCGTTTCGATGCCGCTGAGTTTTTCTTCGATCCCTTCAATCTCGACCGATCCAGGCTGCGCAGAGGTGCCGCGGAGTTCATAACCATCCGGAACGGTGCCACTTGTTCGTACTTCTACGCGCACAGATTTTCCGCGTCGTTCTTGTTCCACGGGAACACGTACTTCCACGGTTTCTGGCTGAAGCGTGATGCCTTCAACAGCCGCTCCTGCTGCATCGCGTGCAACGAGGGTGACCAGCCGACGGACTTCTTCTTTTTCTGTGCCTTGTAACTCTACCCGCGCAACCACATGCGCCACGCGCGCAACCGTGGAAGCTGCGCCTTGAATTTTCACACGGGAAAGATCACTTTCTGGGTCCTTCGCTACGTATCCTTCTGCTGGAGAACCCGCCACTTCACGTTCGAGATCTTTCTCTAGCTTCGCAATCGCTTCGAGGCGAACGACGAGTTTTTCTGGATCTTTCTCGAGCACAATAATGCGCGGGTTTCGTACGGTGACTTGAACCGGCACGTCGTGGTCGCCTTCTGCTAACCCACTGAAGTCTGCGAAAGCAGAAACTTCTTCGGTGGGAAATTCCCCCCACAGAGCTTGCGGCGCTTTCACTTGCACGGAAACGGTTGGCAACGGATTTGCGAGCGCGAGTGTTGTGTCGAGGTTA
>CAYJMK010000020.1:0-5683 GCA_964371425.1 uncultured Candidatus Saccharibacteria bacterium | reverse complement strand
ATGGGAATCTGTCGGTCAAGGAGGCCTGCGCGGAAGCCGTCGTTTACCACAAAGAGCCATAACGCCACAGCACTGAGCAGTGAAAGGACCACTAGCCCAGCACGCCCATTCAATTTTTGGAACAGTTCAGACATAGGTTTACGGACGTCGTTCTTTGGCCAGCAGATTCCGTAGTTCTTCGTCGAGCGTTTCTAAGGATGTACACGGACGGATTTTCCCACCAATGGCGAGTGAAAGCGTGCCACGTTCTTCTGAGGCAACAACAGCGATCGCATCGGTTGCTTCACTAATGCCAATAGCTGCACGATGGCGGGTTCCATGTTCGTACGAAAAAGCTTCGTCTGAGAGCGGGAGTAACACACCTGCTGCGAGGATTTTATCGCCCTGAATGACAACGGCCCCGTCATGAAGCGGCGCCTTGGGCGTGAAGATATTCAAAAGGAGTTCTGCAGAAACATCTGCGTTGAGCCGCGTTCCCGAGTCGAGGAGTTCTTCCATGCCTGTTTGTCGTAGAATCACAATCAACCCACCGGTGCGTGTTTCTGTGAGACCACGCATCGCTCGAACAACTTCTCGAATGACACGCGCACGATTACGCTTCGCGAGCCGGATACCGCCGATGCCAAGGCCAGAGCGACCGAGTCGTTCTAAACCGCGCCGTAATTCTGGCTGAAAAACGACAGGAATCGCCACAATCACGAGTGTTGCGAGATGCGCGAGCAACCAATTCAACGTTTCAAGCTGTAAAACACGTGCCGCGAGAGCAATCGCGCCTATCACCGCGAGTCCTAGAACGATACGAAACGCGCGCGTTCCTTTGATGAACGTGAATGCAACGTACAAAAACGCCGCGACAATCAGGACGTCGATCACAACAAGAGCACTTTCCAGCGGTGTATACCCACGAATAACTGAGAGGAACCCGTGCAGTGGTAGAAATGACATGCAGTGATGATCAGTGTGAGGCGTGTGCAACACGTTTCGGTGTCACAGCGTCTCGAATGTACCATTTTGCTCCATCGCGCACGAGACGACCTTCTACCGCGAATCCTGCCGCCTTCTTGTGTCCACCACCGCCCATGAGACGAGCGAGCTGCGAAACATCAATGTTGTCGTGAAGTGTGCGGAAACTTCCTTTGATGATGCCAGGTTCGCGTTCTGTGAGCAGAAGTGCAGCTTTTGCTTGCGGAACACTGTTAATGAAATTCTGGATCCCCTCTAAATCTTCTGGGGTTGCCTTGTAACGTTCGATGTCTTCGTGTGTGACCACTGCACTTACAATGCCGAGTTCGCGGTTCTCATGCACACGTGAGAGGATTTCGCCCCACAATTGCATCACGTTCAATGTTTTATCACGCAAGAAGTTGGAGATGATCGCCGGAAGATCTGCACCGGCTTCAATCAGGCGTGACGTTAACTCAAGGGTTGCAGAGCTGACGTTCGCGTTCTTGAAACTGTCTGTATCGTTGAAAATACCGAGCAACAAACAGGTCCCAATGTGCGATGTGAGAGGAATTTGGAGCGCGTCGAGCACATGACCCACAATCTCCGCTGTAGAAGACGCATCGGGAATGATGATGTTGACTAAGCCATAACGGCCGTTATCTGGATGATGATCAATATTCAGGAAGGGAATCTTAATATCCCTGGGGCTGATGTTGAGTTCCTGCAAACCTGTGAGTGAGAAGGCGCCCGTGTCCACTGTGACGAAGAGGTCGCAGCAACTCAGAAATCGTTCCATCTCTTCTTTGGTTCGTGGATGTTCGATCGTTTCTACTCCCGGCAGAAACTTCAGTTTCCGAGGAATTTCATCCAGGTTGGCACAGTAGACGGACTTTCCTTGGGCGCGGAATCCATGCGCAAGCGCTAACTGTGCGCCAAGCGTGTCTCCGTCCGCTTTGCGGTGCGACAAAATCCCGATCCGCGGAGCGCGCTCGAGGAAGTAGAGGAGGCGATTCAGCTGGACCCGACTATGCTCCCTTTTCGGTTGCGTCGGTTCCGTTTGCGTCGTCTGCGTGTTCTTCACGGATGATGCCTTCAATGTGGTCGGCATGGACCTGTGTGCTATCGAGTACAAAACGAATCTTTGGGACGATCTTCCGCACCATGCGGCGGTTGAGGCGCTGCTGGATGTGGTAAACGTTCCGTTCGAGCTCCTCTAAGACCTCTTGGGCTGCAGTCTCAGGGAGCACACTGATGTATACCGCGGCGTGCGCCACGTCAACCGAAGTGGCCACCCGAGGAATCGAAACGAGCGTCCCTAACGGCAGTTCTGCCTCTTGGCGAATGATTTTGGCCAACTCCATCCGCACAAAGCTATCGACTTTGTGGAGTTGCCGGGCGTATTTCTCGTCGTCGGTGGGCATAGAGGTATGGGGCAGCATAGGACGATTTCCTGGCGGTTGGCTAGTCTTGGGTAAAAACCAAAACCCCTCCTTATCGGAGGGATTCTGTCTGCCTGCGTTTGCTTCTACCCTTTTAGCTTCAGCTCCCGGCGCTTCTTCTCCTCTTTCCAGGCGACGAGCTTGTCGTTTTCTTGGATTTTGGCGTCTGTGATGAGTTGGAGACCGCCTTCTGCGCCGGTATTGAGTTCTTTCACGTTTACTTTATTTTTTTGGAGGTTTGCAATCTCGCCTTTGCCAATTTCGACCTGCTTTCCGTTTTCGTTGCGGACAATCTGCACTTTGGCACCGTTAGAAAGAGAGCCTTCCATCACGCGTCCACCCACAATCAAACGGCGTTTGCGCTTCTCCACCCGGAAGACGGCTAGGATATCGAGTACACCAATCTTCGTGCGGACTTTTTCCACTTCCAGCATCGTCTCCAAGCGAGCTCGGACATCTTCAACTAGTTCGTAGATGATGTCGAAGGATTTGGCTTCTACCTTTTCGTTGTCTGCGAATTTCTTCACAGCAGACGGAATCGGCACCGTGAATCCATAAATAGCAGCGTTCGTGGAAGAAGCCATCAACACGTCAGATTCTGTAATGGAGCCCACGCCTGCATTGACGATTTCATAGGTGACTTCGTCTGTTGGGATTTTGTTGAGTGCTTCCATCAGCGGCTCAATGGAGCCCTGCACGTCTGTTTTCAGAATCACGTTGAAACGCTTGCGTTCATCGATTTCGCCATTGGCCGACTTAGCCCGACCTTTGGAAATATAGAGCTTCGCCAACTGCGCAATCCGCTCCTTCGCTTCCGTCTTCGACGCAAACGCTTGAAGAATGTCTCCCACTTGTGGTGGTTCCGGGAGACCAGTGATCTGCACCGGTGCGGAAGGCTTCGCGTGGTCGATGCGCTTGCCTTGATCATTCTCCATGGTACGAATCGAACCGAGGATAGGACCGATGGTCAACGGGTCACCCTTGTGAAGCGTTCCATTTTGAACAAGCACGGTTGCCACCACACCCTGACCTGAGTCCACGTGAGATTCGATGATGGTTCCAACGGCTGGTGCCTCTGGATCCGCTTTCAACTCTTCCACTTCAGCAACCAAGAGAATGGTTTCAAGAAGTTCTTCCAGATTTTTCCCTGTTTTAGCCGCAATCTCGACACAGATGGTCTTGCCACCCCATTCTTCTGTGAGGATATCGTGGGTCGCTAGGTCTTTTTTGACACGAAGCGGATCGGCACCTTCTTTGTCCATCTTGTTGATCGCCACAATCACTGGAACACCCGCGTTTTTGATGAAAGCGATGGCTTCAATGGTCTGTGGCTGCACGCCGTCGTCAGCTGCGACAACCAAGATGGCGACGTCTGTGACGCGCGCTCCACGTTCACGCATGGCAGAGAAGGCCTCGTGACCCGGTGTGTCGAGGAAGGTGATCAACTTGCCATCGTATTTTACCTGGTACGCACCAATGTGCTGCGTAATCCCACCGGACTCGCCAGCAGCGACTTTGGTTTTCCGGATGGCGTCGAGGAGCGTGGTTTTGCCGTGGTCGACATGTCCCAGAATTGTCACAATCGGTGGACGATTTTTGAGGCCGTGCTTATTCTTGGCTGTTGCGCCCGACATTTCTTCTTGAAGCTGCTTCCGAACCCCTTTTTCTTTTTCTGCCTCTGCTCCTTTTTTCTCTTCTGGATGGGCTTTGATGCCGTATTCATCCGCAATAATGGAAGCCGTTTCGTAGTCGACTTCTTCGTTGAGCGTGGCCATCACGCCGTTTTGCATCAATTTCTTAATGACCTCGGCCAGGCTGAGCGTCATTTTTACGGCCAAATCTTTCACTTTAATGGTCTCCGGGATGAAGATTTCTTCTGGGAGTCCCCGTTTGCGCTCTTCTTCTGCACGGCGGACGGCTTCTTCACGGGAAATGCGGTCTTTTTCGACTTTCTTGATGAATTCCTTCGCCTTTTTGTCCGAAAGCTTGTTTACCCCGCGGCGCACACGAATGCCATGCTGATCGAGCATGCGGAACAATTCGTGCTGGGTGACACCAATGCGCTTTGCGAGAACGTTGAGATTCATCGGTCGAATGCGTAAGAAAGGGGAGCTGCGGTGGTTTCGAGGCGTGAGATGCGCCTTTTTTGCCTTTCCTCAGCCAACACTCTGTGGAGATTACGGGAAACGCTTGATTTGTCAATCAGAATTCGCGCTCTTTTCCGACAATCACGTTCAGTGCTTTTGTGTCGATGCCAAATTGGAAGTGATGCTGGCGCATTTTCACATTGTCGACACTGGCAACCACATTGATGTCTGTTTCGATCCGAATGTCGTCTGATTGGAAGATGGTGAGGTCTTTCGCGTTTCGCTCCGTGCCGAGAATGGCAAGTTGGAGCAGGCCATCTTGCGGGTATGAGCGCGGGAGACGAATCGAGAAGAGCCGTTCTACACGGCGACGCTCCTGAGCAGATAAGAGATTTGAAACGGAGAGATAGGCGACGTCTGCTTCCATTTTGAGCTTTCCGACACGGATATGTGTATGAATCGGATCGTTTGGGCGACCCCGGAGGATTCGTTGGCTCCACTGACGCATCGCTTCAAAACGGGCTGCGGATTGGATAATCACGGACCCAAAGAAAAACCCTTTGTTTAATCGGCCGATGTCGATACGCATGCGGCGCCGACGGGAAATATATGGTACCGTCCGGGCACCAATCGGCAGACCCAGCATGGAGCCGATAAGCGTTTTTGTGATTGGGACGAAGCCGAACGCAACGTCTCTGCCACCTTTTTCTTGGCGATGTTTGAGGATGGTGTTCATGGCCGCACGCGCTGTCTTATCATCTCCAACCGCGACAATGGTTTCAAACACGTTTTTCTCGAGCACATCTGCAACAAGTGCTTCAACGGTGTTGAGCGACGTCGTCAGCGCTTTGTCGTGTGGAAGCTCAAGGTCATTCACGCGCAAGACCACCTGGCTTGTGCGGCGTTCGTAGCGGCGTGTGGCGGTGAGGGCGTCGTAAACGAAGAAGTACATAGCTGGTCAGGCTAGCATTGCACGCGACTTTGCTAAACCTCCCCTCCTCTTCCACCCCAGAGAAAAACCCTCTCCCACTCACACGCAGACGACGCTCGTTGGAGAGGGTTTTTCTCTGGGGTGCCCATGAACAGACGATTTTTCAATGTATGCAACAAAAAAGCCTGAGTCGGCTCTTTTGAGGGAAGAAGATTGTGTTCGTGCGGCGGGGGGGGGGCCCCCCGCGGGGGGGGGGGGGCGCGCCGCGGGCGAAGGAGGAG
>CAYJMK010000019.1:0-10020 GCA_964371425.1 uncultured Candidatus Saccharibacteria bacterium | reverse complement strand
GAGCTTTTGAGCGAACGGTCGTGAGGACCGGGGGAGGATGAAGCCCACCCTCTCTTTCATGCGATAGACTGTCGTTATAACCTGATCGTTCATAAACAGCATCCCATGCAATCCAAAAGCCTCACCCCCGCAGAAGTCCGCGTCATCATTGAAAAGGGCACGGAAGCTCCCTTCTCCGGGGAGTATGTCGAACACAAGGAAGACGGAACCTACACCTGCAAACGCTGCAGCGTGGCGTTGTATCGTTCAAACGACAAATTCGATGCACATTGTGGCTGGCCTAGCTTTGACGATGCGATTCCTGGGGCCATCAAGCGCCAAACAGATGCAGATGGTGCTCGTACAGAAATCCTTTGTCAGAACTGCGATGCGCATCTGGGCCATGTGTTTGAAGGCGAACACATGACGGATAAAAATGTCCGTCACTGTGTCAACTCCGTTTCTCTGGAATTCATACCTACTCTAGCCGAAAAGGACGTCTAGTTTCTAGCGCCTTTATTCGGAAACTCTCGTGATTCCTATTCCGTCGGATTCGGAAGTGTTTCTTGTTTTGCCTTTCGCAGCGTCACGCCCAGCCGGCCTGCTGCTTCGTACGCGGTGAGTTCGTAGTCGCCACGCTCTGCAAGGCTTCTTAGAACACCTTGCAACGCCACTTTTCGCGCTTCGACTTCTGCGTCTGATCCTCGTTTTACAGCAAGTGGCCAAACCCGCGCCGTTCCACCTTCTACAAGTGCTGCGTCGATGTTTTGAAACATCCCCGTAATTTCTTCCGGCTTGTCGAGATAGGCTGGCACAGAGAATTCGGCCCAGATTTCATCTGCTTGTAACATCCCCTGCTCGCGCAAACGTGTAGGTAAATCTGCATCAGCAGAACTCACGGGCACCACTGGATCTGCCCCTGATTGAACATCTTCGACAAACGGATCTGCGTTCAAAATCTTCTCAGGGGCAATGTTGTGCTGACTCATTTCTTCGCCTAACCGTGCCCGCCCTCCTCCCAGCAAAAGCAAAGATTTCCCATCCAACATTTTCTTGGCGAGTGCTCGTGTCTCTACGGTATTAAATGTGAAGACAAGTGTACTCCAGTACGTTTCGCGTTTTGTGGATTTTCCTGGTCGTTTCTCGAAGAGCATGCGGTTACGCGTTGTCTTGTCGTATGTGAGTGTGTCTTCTGAGTCTTTGCTGCCAGCAACTCCATGTACACCGATCTCCCCTTCTATTCGACGTACTGCTTCTTCATTGCGCGCTCGGTCTGGCCTTATGGGTGCTTCCATGGCGAGTTCTGTTTGTTGGACGACTCTCGTAATCAGCTCTTTTGCCACAACAGAAAGATCAGCCTCTTTCACTCGATTTTCGTCGAACAATATATTTGTGAGCAAGAGAGCGGTGATCTCTTCTCCTGCTCGAAACAGGTAGGCCGATGGCGATTCTTCTGGACGACGTACAAGACGCTCGCGCACCTGTTCAAGACGAGCCGCTGTTTCCACATCTTGTTCTGATTTCTTTTCTGCGATCGTTGCTGCATCTGGGTTCACTGTTCCGATGCCTGCGGCAGCATCGATCTCCGCTTTTGCTGCACGCGCGAGCTGCTGTGCTTCTTCCCCCATGGCCTGCAATTCGGTATCTACTCCTGCTTCTGCTCGCACAGCATTGATGTCTTCCGCACTCAATGCGGCGCGTTCTGTCCCAGCCGCGAGTTGAATCTCTGCTTGTAGCACCACCTCGACCGATGCTGTATCGACTTCTGTATGGGCAGCGACTGCTTCTTCAGTAAGACGCGCTTCGGTCAGTTCTCGTTCTGGTTCCGCCTGTTCAACATCTCCATCCAGCTCTTCCGATTCAGGCGCGGCCTCAGCAGATTGCTCAGCAGGAGGCGGCCCCATCTTTTTTGGTCCTTGCTTGTTTTCGCTCATAAGGTATCGATTTCTTTCCGAATCTGCTCGATTTGTTTCTGATTAAGACGTTCTAAGGATGTCGCAACAAGCGCATTTCTCCGTACCTGAAGTTCAGCGATTCCCTTCCGAAACGTGGCCAAAGCCGCATCGATCCGTTCTTGCCGCTTCTGTAGAGTCGATTTCATAGCTCCGACTGTACTACGCCCTTTTCACCTGAGCGAATGCGTGACTCGTGCTATCCTTTTGTTGTTGTCTTACAAAAAACAATGATCAAGAAACAGACCTTCGCTTCCCTTTTCATGTTTGTGATGGCTCTTCTAGGTGGAGGAGCTGGTTACTTTCTCTACCATCGGTTCTTCGCCCCAATCGTGCGTCCGACCCCTGTTTCTCCTTCTGAGCCTGTGGTGAATATCCCTCCTCCACCTCGTCAAAAGATTTCTGAGAACGAGACACCTCGTTCTCAAGATCGACTGTTTTACCATTTCAATTATTTTTCGACAGACAACATGCTTCGCCTCGCATTCACTTTGCAAGCGAATGATGCACAACACAACATCAACGGTCTTGCCATTGACCGTTCTACTCCTGGCGAACCTGTCCTGATGGGTCCTACCACTGTCACTGTTCGTCTAGATGAGAAAAATGAAAGCTCTTCAGATTGGCGTTGTAAGACAACAGAGACACAGATTCGTTGTGTGGGGACAGAGATTCTCCAACTCAACGAACCCGGGTCGCTTACTCTCATCTTTGACACAATCCCCGTGCCACCTAAGAAGCTCACCGTTCACCTTCTCGAAAAAGAACAACCCATCGCGACCCTGATGCCTCTTCTTCAAAAATGACTTCAACGTTTTATTGCCATGAAGAGATTTCTTGATTTCATTCAGAAGCAGAGTGTTGTTGGCCTTGCGGTCGGTTTTCTCTTAGGCGGGTCGGTATCAAAAATGACTTCCGCATTTATTGTCGATGTTGTGAATCCTTTATTTGGACTCGTCTTCGGGTTCGGCGCGGGCCTGAAAGGTGAAAGTGTTCAAATTGGAATGGCTCGGATTTTGTGGGGAGATTTTTTGAGTACGATCATTGATTTTATCGTTGCTGCTGTTGTAGCCTACGCCGCGGTGCGTTTGTTAGATTCCGCACGCTTTCGATCTCCTAGGACAACGTCACCTGTTAAGAAAAAACGTCAACGGTGACACATGTGTGGCACGTGTTCTATCAAAACGCCACTCGGAAGCGGCGTTTGGTTCGTTCTCTTTCTTGCTCGATGCACTATGTCGGCGGAAGCGTGTCTGACTGCCGACGATGCCGTCGCTTCAGCTCCGTCACTTTCAGACGTGCAAGGTTGATTTCAATCAGGCTGAGCGCATCGGCGAGCGCTGTATGGTCTGCCGCAGCGTGTTTGAGCTCCTGGGCTTTGGCTAATGCTTCTTTCACTTTGAGTTCATCGATATCTTCTGCACGCTCGGCCACGTCCGCTAAGACACGCACACGCTTGCCATCGATTTCTGCCACGCCGCCTGCACAGGCAAGTCGTTCCTGACGCTCTTCTGGATCGTTTGCGGCCTGCCGAATGGAAAGCACGCCCGGCACCAGAATGGTGACCAGCGGGACATGGCCCGGCAAAACCGCAATCTGCCCGTCGACCGTCTGCAAGACGATCTCGTAGGCGTCACCGGAAAACTTGGAGCCCTCAGGTGTCAGCAGCTCAAAGGCGAGACGTCCGCTCATGGCCTTATTTTACGGTGTCGATCGAACCCTTTAGATAGAAGGCAGATTCCTGCTTGTCGTCGTGCTTGCCTTCGATGATCTCTTTGAAGCCACGGATTGTGTCTTCACGGCTCACGTACGCACCCTTGATACCCGTGAACGTTTCCGCTACGTGGAAGGGCTGAGAGAGAAAGCGCTGCAAACGTCGTGCACGACCCACGACTTCTTTGTCTTCGTCAGATAATTCTTCCATGCCCAGAATCGCAATGATGTCTTGCAAGTCGCGGTAGCGCTGGAGGATCCGTTGGACTTCACGCGCAACGGCGTAATGCTCTTCACCGACAATCGCCGGGGAGAGAATGGCGGATGTGGATTCTAGTGGATCGACAGCTGGGTAAATACCAAGTTCTGCAAGCGAACGAGCGAGCACAATAGTCGAGTCAATGTGCGCGAACGTTGTCGCCGGAGCTGGGTCTGTGTTGTCGTCAGCGGGGACGTACACGGCCTGCACAGATGTAACGGAACCGCTTTTTGTGGAGGTAATGCGCTCTTGGAGCGTTCCCATTTCCTGCGCGAGGTTTGGCTGGTAACCCACCGCAGATGGCAGACGACCGAGCAACGCGGAAACTTCTGCGCCGGCCTGTGTGAACCGGAAAATGTTGTCGATGAACAACAACACGTCCTTGCCCCCATCACGGAAGTGTTCAGCCATGGTCAGACCCGAGAGACCAACGCGCTGACGCGCACCTGGTGGCTCGTTCATTTGGCCGAAGACGAGCGCTGTTTTGTCTAACACGCCGGAATCTTTCATTTCGTTGTAGAGGTCGTTGCCTTCACGGGTTCGTTCCCCCACTCCGGCGAAGACCGAGATACCACCGTGTTCGGAAGCAATGTTGTGAATCAACTCGGTGATCAACACGGTTTTACCAACACCAGCTCCACCGAAGAGGCCAACCTTCCCACCTTTTGTGATCGGCGCAATCAGGTCGATGACTTTGATGCCTGTTTCGAAAATTTCGACGTTTGTGTCTTGTTCAGAGAACGCAGGCGATGGGCGATGAATGGAAGCACGTTCTTTAAATTCGCCTGCTTTTCCATCGATCGGGTTTCCTGTGACATCGAACATGCGACCCAGTGTTGCCTCTCCCACCGGCACAGAAATAGGCGCGCCGGTGTCAATGACTTCCTGACCACGCTTTATCCCTTCTGTAGAGCTCATGGCGACCGCACGCACCATGTGCTGCGTGAGATGCTGGACGACTTCCAAGATCAAATCGTCTTGGCCTTCGCGTGGAACGCGCACGGCGTTATACATGGCGGGCAATTCGCCTTCAAAGCCGATGTCGAGGGCGACTCCGATGATCTGTTGGACGGTTCCGTTCTGGGCCTTCATACGCTGTAGATAAGAGAAATCATCGCATCGCTTCCACACCTGCGGAAATTTCTGCGAGTTCTTGGGTAATAGCGGCCTGGCGCGCTCCGTTATAGGTGAGCGAGAGGTCGTCTAACATGTCACGAGAGTTGTCGGAGGCGTTTTTCATCGCGGTCATACGCATAGCTTGTTCGGAGGCGGCTGCTTCTAAGCTGGCGTGGTAGAGCCATGCCCCAACCAATCGCGGAAGTGTTGCGTCGAGAACCGCTGCTGGTTCTGGTTCGAATAGCACCTCTTCTACATGATGCGCCTCGGCTTTTTCCTTTGGTGTTGCATCCGTGTTCACAGGAGCTTCTGCTGTGAGTGGTAACAGTTGTTGAAACACCGCCATCTGACGCAATCCAGAAATGTAGTCCGTCGAGATGACCGAAACCGCATCCACTTCTCCACTGACGAACTGCTCGAGAGCCGTGCCAATGATCGGACGGATGTCGACGTACATCGGTTCGTCAGGCCACCCTTCGTACACACCAAGGACTTCAATGGTCTTGCCACGTTCGAGGGTTGCGCAGAATTGAGCACCTTTACGACCGACCGCAATCAAACGGGGAATATGCGCATCCTTTTCTGCTTCCCTGACCGCTTTAATGAGCACGCGCTGAATGTTGCTATTGTAGGCGCCCGCGAGACCACGGTCGCTACTAAAGACAATAAAGAGACGTCGCTGAATGGGCCGCTGTGCGAGCAAGACATGTGCTTCTGGTCCCGCCAATGCAGCCAAATGTTCCAAAATCTCCCGTGCAGATGCGGCATAAGGACGTGCATTCAAGACGGCTTCTTGTGCGCGGCGCATCTTGCTCGCCGCAACGCGTTCCATCGCCTTGGTGATTTGCCCGATCTTCTTCACCGACCGCATTCTGCGGCGAATGCTATGAATTTTGGACATGGGTTTCAACAATCGACTCAGCAGCCGTCTTTGCGGACGCAATCAACGCTGCCTTGTCTTCGTCTGAGAGAAGGCCAGACGTCTTGATGCGTTCTAGAACTTCCGCGTTCTCACGGTGAATGGTACGCAACACCGCTTCTTCTGCATCTCGAATGCGCTCAACCGGCACCTCATCGAATGCACCGGACGTAACGGCGAGCAACACCGAAACCTGCTCTGGAAGGCTGAGCGGCTGGTATTGGCCTTGTTTGAGGGCTTCTGTCACACGACGACCACGGCCAATCTTCTTCTTCGTTTCCTCATCCAAGTCTGCAGAGAACTGCGCGAAGGCGGCCAATTCTCGATACTGCGCCAACTCAAGTCGCAACGACGGCGCAACAGCTTTCATCGCCTTGGTTTGCGCAGCGCCACCAACGCGAGAGACGGAGAGACCCACGTTCACAGCTGGGCGAATCCCTTGGTAGAAGAGGTCAGCTTCCAAGTAGATCTGACCGTCGGTAATCGAGATGACGTTCGTCGGAATGTAGGCCGAGACGTCGTTCGCCTGGGTTTCGATGATCGGGAGCGCTGTTAGTGAACCGCCTCCTGCGGCGTCCGAGAGTTTGGCTGCACGTTCGAGCAAACGGGAGTGGAGGTAGAAGACATCGCCTGGGTACGCTTCACGGCCTGGCGGACGACGGAGCAGCAACGAGAGCTGGCGGTAGGCCCAGGCGTGCTTGGAGAGGTCGTCATAGATAATCAATGCGTCTTGGCCGTTGTCACGGAAGTATTCTCCCATCGCCGTCCCGGCGTATGGCGCAACATATTGCAAAGCAGCTGGGTCCGAAGCGGACGTTGCCACCACAATGGTGTTCGCCATCGCGTCTTCCTTACGGAGACGTTCAACGATACGTGCGACCGTGCTCATCTTCTGACCAATCGCGACGTAGATACACACCACACCTGTCTTTTCGCGGTGCTGGTTGATAATCGCGTCGATCGCAATCGCTGTTTTGCCTGTTTGGCGGTCACCAATGATCAACTCACGCTGACCCCGACCAATCGGGATAATGGCGTCAATGGCTTTCAAGCCGGTCATTAACGGCTGATGCACGGATTTACGTGCAATCACGCCTGGAGCTGTGCGTTCCACTGGACCCATCGTCTTAGTTTCCACGGCTGGCAAACCGTCTAATGGCCGACCCAACGGGTCTACCACGCGGCCCACTAATTCTGGACCCACGGGCACTTCCAAAATGCGGCCCTCGAGCGAGACACGCGCGCCAGCACGGACGCGACGTTCGTCGTCCAAGAGAACGATACCGACCTGGTCTTCTTCCAAGTTCAACGCAAAGCCGGTCACCGGCGCGCCGCCATCGGCTGCGTCGATCTCGACCATTTCGTTATAGCCACACTCTTGTAGTCCAGTCGCCCAAACAATGCCATCACCGACACGGAGAACCGTGCCGACACTTTGTAGTTCGGGGGCCTGCTTAAGTTCAGCAAGGGCCGAACGAAGCTCTTTCGTTATGCGTGGGACGGAGAGTTCTTCCATACAGTAGGGAGGCGATGAAGCTTACTGGCCACCGAAGCATCAAGCTCGAGGCCAGAGGTGCGAACAATGAGACCACCAATCAATTTAGGATCTAGGCGAGTTTCTACTTGGACTTCGCGAGCACCCGTCCGTTCCCGCAACAACTCCGTCACCGACTGAACGGTTTCCGGCGGAAGCGGATGCGCACTGACGACTTCTGCAAGGAGCAACCCTTTCTGGAGTAAAACCTGACGCGGAATTTGAGCGAGAATACTCTCCGTTAAGCGGGTTTGCCGGCGATCCGACAATTCCCGTGCGAAGGTTTTCACAACTTCGGTTGCAGGATGCGTTTCTAAAAGACCCAGAAACGCTTTTGCCCACTGTGCCGGAGAGATGCGCGTGTTCATGCTGTGTGACTTGCAGATGCAACCGCGCGCTCAATCAGCGTGCGGTCTTTCTTCACGTCGATCTTTTCTTGGAGGACTTCTCCACTCGCTTCGGCCACTAGTTGCAAGACTTCGTTTTGGAGGGCGGTGCGAGCCGCCTGAGCTTCTTGCGCAACTTCGGCTTTCCCCTGCTGCTGCAAGCGTTCGGCAGCGGCACGGCCTGCGCGTTCTCCTTCTTCACGAATCGTCTGTGCTTCTTGCTTGCCGCCTGCGACAAATTTGTCTGCCTCTTCGCGAGCTTTTCGCAACACAGCACGACGCTCTTCTTCTAATTGTGTACGTGAACGCTCTACCTGAGCAGCCATTGTCAGACTTTCTTCAATGGTTGTTCGGCGCTTTTCAAGCACCTTCAGCAGCGGCTTGAAGGCAAAGCGTTTCAAAACCAGCAACAGAATAACGAAGTTCAGCAGCTGGAAGAGAAAACTCCAGCCGTTGATCCCAAGCGCAGCAAACCCACTTACCACTTCGGGTGCGGCGGGAGCTTCTGCTGTGGCAAGGGCGACGACGGCCAAGAACATAGGAATTGTTCCGGTCGATTAGACGAACTTGATGATGAGGGCCATCACCAACGAGTAGATAGCAATCGCTTCTGCGAAGGCGACAACCAAGATGAGGAGGCCCTGCATCTTATTCGCGACTTCTGGGTTCCGACCAATCGCTTCCATGGCTTTGCCACCAATCATGCCGATAGCAATAGCGGGACCAAGGCCGCCGATCGCGATGGTGATGCCTGGAATAAACTCTTTTACGGTTTCTACATCCATACGTGCTTCTTTATAAGATAACGAATGACCAAAAGGGAAATCTGTGCGGAGCGAACGGCTTATGCCGTCTCCCCCGCCGGCGCGACCGGTGGAGCATCACGAGCCTGGCCTTTTTGCTCGTGCTGTTCTTCTGCATGTTCGTCGTGGTCAGCACTGACGACTTCCATAAACACCAGCGTCAGGAAGGTGAACACAAGTGCTTGAATGATGCCGACGAACAGTTCAAGCACAAAGAACGGGAGTGGAACGAACACAGGAACCAGATATCCGATGACCAGCAATAGGACTTCTCCTGCAAAGATGTTTCCGAAGAGTCGGAAGGAGAACGAGAGAATCTTGGAAAACTCCGAGATCACCTCGAGAAAGCCAATTGCTGCTTTCATCGGATTTAAACTGACATACTTCTTCAAGTGTTTCCAGAGCCCGAGACGTTGAATCGCATAGACTTGGGTGAGGACAACCGACAACACGGCAAGCGCGAGCGTCATATTGAGGTCCGCCGTAGCCGCACGAAAGAGAGGAATGGTTCCCTCTGCTGTTTCAATAGTGACTGGGCCGACACCTGGCAAAAGACCGATCCAGTTGTTCGCGAGAATGAAGAGGAAGAGTGTGGCAAGCAGAGGAAAGTGGTTGAGGGCGCGTTTTCGGTCGTTTGTGACCTGCTCGATCATGGTAAGTAAGACTTCACAAGCCGCTTCGAAGGCTGCGGCGAATTTGCTCCGTGGCCGCACCGTTGCTTTGTGCGCGGCTGTGATGGCAATGACGGCGACAGTTGTGCTGCCAATCACGCCCGCAAGCATCGCATTCGTCACGTGGAACGAACCGAGCGTGAAGATCGGTTCTGCCGCAAGGCTAATATGGAGAGGCACACTCATAGGGCCTTTTTGGTTTCGGATCCTTGTTGCGTTTCCCTGACTTTTTTGGCGACAGCGAGTGTCGAAAGAAGGAGGGCTATTGGCAGACTCACAAGCGTGAAGAGAGGTTTTGTGCCTGTCAGTTTATCAACACCAATTCCGATGAAGAGCAGGACGACGAGTGGAACCGCGATCAGAAACCCAATTTCCCCTATTATTCCCCAGAGTTTAAGAGTGGTGAACATTCCAGGCTGTTTTGGGCCGGTTTTTGGAGCTTTTTCAGGCTGAGCACCTTCTTGAGACATGGATACGTTCGTTGTGCACTGACGTTGAATCAGATGGTAAGGGAGGCGATTTCTTGTGTCAACGAAGGGAAAGGCTCCCTATGTACCCCGTCAATCCGGATAGCTACTCGGCGAATGCTGACGAGATCTTCAAAGACGAGTCTTCGGTGGTCTAAACTCTCGAGCCCGAGCCAGCGTTGACATATGTCAGCGCCTTTTTCTTTTGCCTTTGCATGAAA
>CAYJMK010000018.1:0-10165 GCA_964371425.1 uncultured Candidatus Saccharibacteria bacterium | reverse complement strand
AACCAGCTTCGTTGACGGTCTGGTCTTCAGGGAGATCATGGCGAATCACAGTTCTTTGTGTCTGCGGAAGACGACTTACTGCGTATTTTTGGATCGGATCGGATGAAGTCGATCATGTCGACACTGAAAGTTCCGGAAGATGAGCCGATTGAACACTCGCTGATTTCCCGTTCACTTCAGACAGCGCAGAAGCGTGTGGAAGGCTACAACTTCGACACACGAAAACACGTTCTCCAATACGACGACGTGATGAATAAGCATCGTGAAGTGGTCTACAAACGCCGACAGGGAATTCTGCTGTCTTGGGAACGTGTTCGTCGTGAAGCTGGGATCTTGCTTCCAGACGAATCGGAACAGGCGCTGGATACATTGTCTTATCGCGATGAGCCCTCACTAAAAGAGCGTCTTTTTGAGCTTATTGACGCGGAGTTAGAAAACGTGGTGGGTCGTCACACCAGTGAAGACGAAGAAGAAGATTGGAACACGGAAGAAATTACGGAGATTGCTGGGACGATATGTCCGATGCCTGCTGATCTGCGTCAGCGTCTCGATGCGATCAAGGCACATGCGCATCGTGGGCGCGAAGGAGCACAGTGTAGGACGGAGATGATTGAGCTCCTGATGGGGCTGATTCGCGAAGCGTATGAAGTGAAGGAACACGAACTTTCTTCTGAACTGATGCGCCAAGCGGAACGCATGGTTCTGCTTCGTTCTGTTGATACGCTTTGGATTGACCACCTCGATGCCATGGAAGCGTTGCGTGAGGGCATTGGTCTGCGTGGCTACGGACAGAAAGATCCATTGGTTGAGTACAAACGAGAAGGCTTTGCGTTGTTCCAAGAACTGCTTGAAGCGATTCAGAAACAGTCCACGTATACGATCTTTAAGATTGGGATTGTGCGGCCCACGGAAGCTTCACCAATGGAAACACAGCGGGAACGCATGACAACGAATACATCCGAATCTTCTGGAGCTTCTGCGATCAAACCTGCGGCTGCTTCGTCTCAGCCTGATGAACCTGGTCGAAATGATCCTTGTCCATGTGGGTCTGGGAAGAAATACAAGAAGTGTCACGGAGCGTGAGTCCTTTGTTGACTGTTTTTTGATCCTTCAAGTGTTATGCCCATGTTGATGATCGCTGACGACAAGATATCTTTTCTCAAGCTCACTGAAATTGCACAGGAGCGTTTTGGTGATCTTGTTAAGGCTGTTGTTGATATCAATCGTTGTGTCATGGCGATACGTGAAATTGTCTCGAAACTTGTTCAAAGATGAGCATGAGTTACCAGCATACTAACCTTGCAGAGGGGCGTTGGCATCGTTTTTCTCTTGCAGAACAACTTGGTCATGTCGGGAGTGAAGTGAGTCGCGCTTTCCGTTGGGAAGGAACGGCACAACAACCATTTTCGGCAACCGGATGGGGTTGTTGGCTTTTCTTTCTCTAGACGTGAGCTATCATACTTCATCATACGTTTCGGCTGCTCTTTCTGTTCCTTCACTGGGAGGTGATGCATGGCGATCCAGTACCGCGTTCATGAGTTTGTGAGCACGCGTCGTCCTGGCTGTGACTTTGATCCGGACGCGGTTCACGCGGCGCGGATTCTCGGTGTTTACGGAAAAGGAGTACGGTACCGTGTCCGATTCCTTCCGGAGACGCTGTTTCCGGATCAAGAGATGTTCGTGACGCTTCATGACATCGATGGTCCACTGGAGTCTTCTAAGGTCGCTCGGGCTTGAGCCTGTTCGACTTCTTTTTTTGTCTCTCGAATAAAAAAAGCGGACGCTCGAGTGGGTCCGCTGTACCGCATCGTCTGATTGTCTCATCATCTGCCGGCATCGACTCCGGCGTCTCCTGTGTCTCCAGGTGGGACATCTTCCTCGTTTACTGACGGAGACGATGCAATCGCTTGTGGTGCCCATGCCGGCATTCGCGGCAACTGAGAAGCAAACTGTGGCTGACAGTTTTCCGGGTAGTACGCGGGTCGCGGAAGGGTATCCGCGTGCCCCTTGTATGTCCCTGCTGCCAGCGCCTTCTTTCGAACAGCTTCATCTGTCGCGAGCAGACTGAGGTCCTCTACCCACGGTCCCAGCTTCTCCTGCTTACGGAGCGTCTCCCAATCCGGCACGCAGGCACACTGTGCTGTGTCCCAGGGATCCTTCAGCAGCGGTAGCACGATGCTTGCGCTTCCATCCGGGAGCAGAACAGAGACTTTCGGGCAAGGCACGATGTGCTTTCCGTCGCTGGACGGACTGCTGCCAGGTGTTTCTACGTCTGCTGCCTGTCCCGCATCCAACACAGTTGCTGCACTACTCGTACCGACCGTGTTCGCGTACTTGGCCATGTAGTTCGTGTACTGCCGATAGAGCCACCGGTCCGCTCCACCACAGATCAACCAGACCAAGACTCCCAGCGCGCCACACATGCACACCGTGCCAATTCTGCGTGGCCACCGATGCGTTCGGATGACCAGCGTTCCTGTGCCAGCCCTTAACGCTTTCCACTGCTTCCAGATCTTCCAAGGCTTGGTCCACCACAGAACGAACGCCAATAGGAGGATGAGGCTTGCTCCTCCACTCCATACGCATGCCCTACGCGTGTCTGGCTCGAGCACACCTTCTTCCTTCAGAAGGTCGATGCCGGTGATAGCCTGCCACCCGCAGAACGTGGTCGCGCAGACCAGTATGGTTACCACCAGCCAGAAAAATCCGACCTTCACTCCCCAGAAGAGCAGCTTCTTGACATTTTTGGGAAACGTCCCCATTTTTGCCTCCGTGTTCGGAAAGTACATCCGTTTAAGAACTTATTACTATGCACTTTCCCATTGTTTCTGTCAATCTATCCATTTCAGCCTTTCCAATCGTCATTATCTGCCTTAGACTGAGGCAAATACTCATATTTTCTTCTTTTCATTTATGCGAACAACGTACCTTGTTCCCATCGTTGCACTTTTTGTAGCTGTAGGATTCTTTGCGCCGCCAAAGCCTGCTCACGCTGTTGAAACACGTGCTCCTGAGGCGAAGATTTTTTCCACGGCTACGTCTCAGGCTACGAAAACGTTTGAAGCGTTTCCTACGGCTTTCAAAGGTGGTGGTTACGTAGCGATTGGTAACATTCTTGGCGACAGCAAACCAGAAATCGTTATTGGAGCGGGTCGTGGTGGTGGGCCACACGTTCGTGTCTTCGATAGCCAGGGAAACTTTACGGGCTATAGCTTTTTTCCGTTCAGTCCGGACTTTCGTGGTGGTGTGGATGTTGCTCTTGGAGATATTGATGGTGATGGGAAATTAGAGCTGATTTGTAGTCAGGCTGGAGATGGTCAGGGCTGGGTGAAGGCCTATGAAGTCGACGCAGAACGTACCGTTCTTGCTGAATTTATGGCTTATCCGCCAACGTTTCTTGGCGGAGCGCGTGTTGCAACCGGAGACATTAATGGTGACGGAACCGATGAAATTCTGACGGCTTCAGGTATGGGGAGTTCTGGTCATATTCGTGCATTCGATAAAACAGGACGGTGGACAGGATTCCAACTTTTCCCATTTGAAGCTTCACATAAAGGTGGAGCGGACGTGGCTGCTGGGAACTTTTATGGTGGAAGGAAAGATCAAGTGATTGTGACAAAGGCGACGTTTGGTGCGGCTCACGTGAAAGTGTATGACACGTATCCAGACCGCGTGATTGCAGATTTCAAAGCGCTCCCAGATGCTTACAAGGAAGGGATTGAAGTCGCCACGGGCAATTTTGACGCAGATGCTCAAGACGAACTGATTTTGGCGACATCTGGTGGTGGTCCGCAGCTGATTGCAGCGGAATTCACTGGTGTTCAGTTGCCGTTTCATCCGCTCGCATACGAAGGTGATTTTCGTGGTGGGACACATGTTGCAGCCGGTGAGCTTTTGGCGACATCTGCAAACATGGAAGTCGTCTCCATGCCTGGCCGACGCATTTGGTTGGGCCGTCCAGGAGTGTATCGCTATATCGATGTGAACCTGTCTCAGCAGCGTCTCCAGGTATATGAAGCGGGGCGTGTTGTGATGGATTTTCTGATCAGTTCTGGAGTCGCGAAACATCCATCACCTGTTGGTAACTTCAACATTCTCGCCAAGAATCCGCTGCAACGATATCGATTTGAATATGGTCCGGGAAACCCAGACAATTATGATTTACCGGATGTGCCTTGGAATATGCGATTCTTTGGTCCGTACTTTCTTCATGGTGCGTACTGGCACAACAACTTTGGACGTCGTATGAGTCACGGTTGTATTAACATCTCGATTCCGAACGCGAAGCGTCTGTACGACTGGAGTCGAATAGGAGATCCGGTGTTCCTTCACAACTAAGATTCATGAAGCCCACGACGCGTCATCGGTTTGCGCTTGCTATTGTCATGGTGGTGACGGTGCTTGCTTCGTTAGCTGCGTGGCCAAAAGGACCAGATCTTGATTTCACGCGTTTTGGCTCAAGTTATAAACAAGAATTGAAAGTGCGTTTAGGGTTAGATCTCCAGGGCGGAACCCACTTGGTCTATCAGGCTGATCTTTCACAAGTGCCGTCAGATCGTTATGACGATGCTCTTGCGGGCGTGCGCGACGTGATTGAGCGACGCGTAAACTCTCTTGGTGTTTCTGAGGCGCTTGTGCAAACGAATCGTGTTGGTCCTGATTATCGCGTCATTATTGAGCTTCCAGGTGTAACGGACGTTTCTGAGGCGATTCGTCTCATTGGAGAAACACCCCAACTCGATTTCCGTGAACCGCTTGTTGACGATCCACTGGCGGTTCCTCAGGAAGACATTACGGCGAATGTTCGTGTTGAAGGAGAAGGTGATGACCAGCGTCTCGTCGGTCCCGACGGTCAAGCGTTAGATGAGACTCAGTTAGATGCTCTTTCGAAACAACTCGAACAGCAGCAACAGCGGTTGTCTGCGATTGATCAGAATTTTGGTCGCACTTCTTTAACGGGCGCACAGTTGAAACGAGCGACGTTGCAGTTTGATCAGCAAACGCAGGAGCCGATCGTCTTGCTCCAGTTCGATGCTGACGGAACGAAACTATTCGGTGATCTGACAACAAAATATGTTGGGAAGCCGTTTGCGATTTACTTAGATAACACGCTTGTTTCTGCGCCCGTGATTCAGACGACGATTCTTGGTGGAGAGGCTCAGATCTCTGGTAATTTTTCGGTCGATGAGGCTCGTCAGTTAGCTCAGCGTCTGAATACCGGGGCCCTTCCTGTGCCCATTTCTTTACTTTCCCAAGCGACCGTTGGCCCAACATTGGGACAAGCATCGGTTCTCGCTTCGTTTCTCGCGGGTGTGATAGGGATGTTGCTCGTGGCTGTGTTTATGACGGTGTTTTACCGTTTGCCGGGACTTGTCTCTGTTGTGGCCCTCGCGATTTATTCTGTTGTTTCTTTAGCACTGTTCAAGTTGTTCTCAATTACGTTGACTCTAGCGGGTGTTGCAGGATTTATTTTATCGATTGGCATGGCGGTTGATGCGAATGTGCTGATCTTCGAAAATCTCAAAGAACAGTTGCGACTAGGACGACCACTGAAGCGCGCGATGCAAGATGGTTTTGCTTCTGCCTGGACCGCAATCCGTGATTCGAACATCTCAACGTTGATTACATGCGGCATTCTCTCCTGGTTCGGCACAAGTAGTATTCGAGGCTTCGCGATCACATTGGCAATTGGTGTTTTGGTTTCGATGTTCTCTGCCATTACAGTCACACGGACACTCCTCACATTGATTATTGGTTCTCGTGAACGCGCTGGTTGGTGGTACGGCATGCGTTCTGTTCAAGCTTCGGTTCCTGACTCCGGAAAAGGTCCGGTTCTTTCCTAGACCTGTATGATTGGGATCATTCGTCATCGTCGCATCTGGTTCGTCTTTTCTGGGTTGCTCGTGACTGCTTGTGTTGTTGCTGTGATGTTGTTTGGGTTGAAGCCTGGGATCGACTTTACCGGTGGTGCCTTGATTGAATACACGTTTCCGAACGGACGTCCATCTCTCGAAGAGATGAAGTCTGCTGCGGACATCGGCGGTGAACAAGATGCGCTCGTGCAGCCTTCTCAAGAGAAAAATGTTCTTATTCGTACGAAGCCGCTTTCTGAAGAGAAACGTGTGCTATTGCGTTCTGCGTTCCAAGAAAAATTTGGAGCGGATGTTCAAGAAGAACGTTTCGAGTCGATTGGTCCCACCATAGGGAAAGAACTTCAGAAGCGATCTGTGTACGCATTGTTGGCCGCGATTGCTGCGATTGTTCTGTACGTGGCATACGCGTTTCGGAAAGTGTCGCGCCAGATTCCTTCTCTTGTGTTGAGTTTCGCGACCACGGTGGCACTGTTGCACGACGTGTTTATTCCGATTGGTGTCTTCGCTATTCTTGGAAAAACGATGGGTGTAGAAGTGGACACGCTCTTTATTACGGCGATGCTTACTGTGCTTGGATTCTCTGTGCATGACACGATTGTTGTGTTCGATCGGATTCGCCATAACTTAGCCAAAGATCCTTCTCCGACATTTGAGCAGACGGTGGAACGTTCGGTGAATCAGACTTTGGTGCGTTCCTTGAATACATCGTTGACGGCGTTGTTGGTGCTCCTCGTTTTGTTCTTCTTGGGCGGCGAGAGCATTCGTTGGCTCGTTCTGGCCCTCCTTATCGGGCTTGCATCCGGAACCTATTCTTCGATCTTTATCGCGAGCCCGGTGTTGGTGGCGTGGCACAACCGTGCGAAGCGGCGGGGGTAGTTCTTGGGTGAAGTGATTTTGGAGGATGTCGATCTTCAGCATCTTCCGCCTTGTCTGACCCCTCCTCCTGGCCTATCCTAGCTTTTGTATGCAGATCTACCGTACCCATACCCTTGGAGAGCTCCGGCCTGAGCATAACGGCCAGTCGGTCACGATTTCTGGCTGGGTCCACGCCCGGCGAGACCATGGTGGACTCATCTTTCTTGACTTGCGTGACCAATATGGTTTGACGCAGGCAACATTTCATCCTGAGAAAAAGGATGCTTTTGAGCTGGCAAATAACATTCGGCCTGAGTGGGTCGTGACGGTGAAGGGGACGGTGAAAGCCCGTCCTGAAGGGATGGTCAACGAGAAGATTGCGACGGGTGGTATTGAGGTGATCGCAGAGAGTTTGACGGTCATTTCTGAAGCAAAAACACCACCTTTTGAAATCGCATCTGAAAACCTTTCAAACGAATAACTTCGTCTGAAATACCGCTACCTCGATCTCCGGCGCGAGAAAATGGCGCGGTATCTGCGTCTCCGATCTGACCTTGTTCATGCGCTTCGTTGTTACATGATTGGTCATGGGTTCACAGAAGTGCACACGCCGATTTTGGCGAACTCTTCACCGGAAGGTGCACGTGACTTTTTGGTTCCGTCTCGTTTGAACCCTGGAACCTTCTACGCACTTCCACAGGCCCCTCAGCAATTCAAACAGTTGCTGATGGTTGCGGGTGTTGATCGGTATTTCCAAATCGCTCCCTGTTTCCGAGACGAAGACCCGCGCGCCGACCGCTCTCCGGGCGAGTTCTACCAACTGGACTTGGAGATGTCGTTCGTTCAAGAAGAAGATATTTTTAGCGAAATGGAGCCGTTGTTTGTGCAGCTCACGGAGCAATTCGGCAACAAGAAATGTGTCCAAGTCCCGTTCCCGCGTCTCACCTTCTATGACGCGATGAACCTCTACGGCAACGACCGTCCTGACTTGCGTTGGGATTGGAAGATTGCTGACGTTACGGACACCGTTCGTTCTTCTGAGTTCAAGGTTTTCTCAGGAGCTGCTGTCCTCAAAGATGGTGCCGTGAAAGTGTTGCGCGTACCTGGTGCTGCTGAGAAACTTTCTCGCAAAGACTTTGACGAGCTCACCGAAATCGCCAAAGGCAAAGGTGCTGGTGGGTTAGCGTATGGCGTCATCGGAGCTGGTCAAGAGGTAACTTCGCCCATTTGGAAGTTTCTTTCTGAAACGGAGCAGAAAGCGATTCTGACGACGGCAGCTGCAGAACCCGGCGACGTCATTTTCTTCGGTGCGGGGCGTTGGAAAGTGGCGTGTGAATCGCTCGGTGCGGTTCGTCTCGAGTTAGGGAAACGATTCGGTCTGGCGGACCCAACAAAGGCGGCTTGGGCATGGATCACAGACTTCCCCATGTACGAATGGAACGAACAGGAAAACCGTCTCGACTTCATGCATAACCCGTTCTCGATGCCGAAAAACGGCATGGAAGACTTAAAAAACGTTGACCCCTTGAAGATTATCGCTCGGCAGTACGACATTGTGGCAAACGGACTTGAGCTCTCTTCTGGCGCGATCCGCATGAACACGCCTGAGCTGATGTTTGCGGCGTGGGAGAAGGTTGGTTATTCCGCAGAAGAAGTTGAACGCCGCTTCCCACACATGATTGAAGCCTACCGGTATGGTGCACCTCCTCACGGTGGGTTTGCTCCTGGAATTGACCGTCTGATTATGATGCTCACAGACGAATCTAACATTCGTGAAGTGGTTCCGTTCCCCAAAGATGGGAAAGCGAAGGACCCTATGACCGGCGCGCCAAGTGTTGTTGATCCAAAACAGCTGGAAGATCTCCATATCCGCGTTGTGGCGAAAGACTAATCGGCCCGTCCCTACAGCCATGCCTCTCGACATCGACATCGAAGCATACGAAGGTCCTCTGGATCTTCTCTTACTGTTGATTGAACGTGAGGAGTTGCCGATTGCCGAGATTTCCCTTTCTCATATTGCAGATCAGTATTTGGAACAGATTGCCGCGCTTCCAGAACGAGAGGCGGAGAACTTGGCTTCTTTCTTAGTGATTGCGGCGCAATTGCTGTTGATTAAATCGCGCGCGCTTTTGCCTCAAGAAGAGCAGCAAGAGGCAGAAGAGGTTGTAGGGGATTTGACGGCTCGTCTCCGAGAACTTGCTGCGTTTAGAAAGGCCGGTGCATCGATGCGAGAACTCTTACGTCAGGAACGAACCATGTTCGAGCCTCGGTTTGTTCCCCCAACAACGCCGTTTTTCTCGGCGGAAGGGGCTGACATAACACGTCTTGCTACTTCGCTTCAAAACCTCTTGGCAGGGATCGTGAAAGAGCGCCGACTGCTTGCGGAAGAAACGATTCAGCAAACCGTGACGCTTGAAGAGCGTCTGACGCACATTCGTGCGCTCTTAAAATATGGCCAAACGATCTCTTTCTCAAAGCTTATTTCCAAAGCGACGTCTAAAACGGACCTGATTGTGATGTTCTTGTCCGCCTTGGAACTGATCAAGCAGCGGGAGGCCTCTGTTGAGCAAATGGAGAACTTCGCTGACATCGTCATTCGTCCGCGCTAAGCTTCTGGTATGGAAACTTCCTCGTCTGCATCTACATCTGTGATCCCCACGTCTTCTGAGTCCGATGTGCCACTCGCATCGATTGTTGAGAGCCTTGTTTTTTCCGCTGGGAAACCCATGACGCTGACCCGCCTGGCTGACGCCACGAACTCCAAAACGGAAGAAATCGAGGCGGTTTTGGCTGCGTTGCAACAGGAATATCAGGAAATGCGTCGAGGTATCCGGTTGGTTCAGTCGGGACGAACGGTTCAGATGGTGACGGCACCCGAGAACGCTGCAACAGTGGCAAAACTCCTTGGGAAAGAACTCACTGAGAAATTGTCAGATGTCGCCTTGGAAACCCTTGCAATCATTGCCTACCGTGGTCCGATTCGTCGGTCTGCAATCGAAGCGATTCGTGGTGTGAACTGTGTCTATATCCTTCGGAACCTTCTCTTGCGTGGATTGGTGGAGAAGCGTGCTTCTAAAGAAGGCGGAGTCCATGCCGACTACGAAGTCTCTCTTGCGTTCCTGCGGCATCTTGGGCTGAACTCCGTGCGGGACCTTCCTGACTTTGAGCCGATGTCACGTGGGTTAGCCGCTGTTGAACAGGGGACGGCGGTATCAGGGCCTGTCTCTGTTTCCTGAGCAGCAACCTGTTCACATGCGTCTCAACCGATTCCTCGCGAAAGCAGGTGCAGCACCTTCTCGTCGCAAAGCAGATGAACTGATCGCTTCTGGGCACGTCTTTGTAAACGGCCAACCAGCCGCCAGTATGGGTGTCGACGTAGACCCGGAACAGGATGTCATCACGATTGGGACAAAACGCTTAACGATTACGAAAGAGCG
>CAYJMK010000017.1:0-10234 GCA_964371425.1 uncultured Candidatus Saccharibacteria bacterium | reverse complement strand
ATGGGATTTCTTCAATGCGATCTGTTCGCATGTGGGGTCTAGATTTGGGTTGAAGTACGGGTCTTCCCATTTGCCATGCCAGTGGTCCTTAATAAGGCGTGCAACACTTTCTGTTGGCAGAATGATGTCCTGGGTGTTTGCGAGTGATGCATCTTGTCTGACACGTGCGTACGGCCAGAAGAGCGTGCGATACCCTTGTTTTGCTGTTTTGAGTCCAAGTGTTACGACCCAGCCATTTTCGATCCCGTTTTCATCGAAATCGTTTACGATGTCGAACAGTTCTGTCCGGATCGCTAGGCAGTTGCTACTGACAGCAGAGTAGTTTCGAGGCCAGTCCGGAAGTCCAAACGCTGTCCACATTCCTGCTCGCCGTGTACGAAAAATGTGTGTGGCGCCTCCTTCGGATCTCAGAATAAGGCCCGCATGATGTATCTCTCCATTTCTCCCGTCTATCCACGCTCCTACCAGGCCATTCTGAGGTTGCAGAGCGACTCCGACCATCTCCTCCAACCATTCTGGATGTTGAACGACGGTGTCGTTATTGAGAAAGAGGAGAATGCTTCCTTTGGCATGCTTGCGGCCAACGTTGTTGATTGCCGAATCGTTGAACGGATGGTTGTAGGTCAAGCGCCGGACGTGCGGATCTTTCTCGAGTTCGTCTAGATAGGCGAAGAGTTCTGGGTCTGTTCTGTTGTTCGAAATCAGTACGATTTCATAATTCGGATAGGCTGTTTTTTCAAGGATGCTCCTAACACAGCCTTTCAGAAGCTCTGGTTTATCTTTGAAGGGAATGATGATCGAGACGAGCGGTGTGCCAGGCGTTCGATATTTCAGACGGTAATTGGTTGGACGCTCGGGGATTTCAAGAACGTCTGCTTCGATGTGATTGCGCTCCACATAGTCTTTGAGCGCGCGGCGTCCCGCATCGTCTGCGTAGCCTTTGCTTTGGATGGAGCGCGCGGTAGAGCCGTCTGCCATACGCCAGTGATAGAGAATTTTTGGGATGTGCCTAATGATCGGTTGATGATCTAGGATTCGCAAGAGAAAGTCGTAGTCTTGGGCCCCATCGAAGCCGGTTCGGATGCCATGTACAGCTTTTGCGAGCGTGTGACGGATGACCACAAAATGAGCGAGATAGTTCACGCCCAGGAAGAGATCGGGTGACCAATCAGGTTTGAAAAAGGGGAGACTCCGCGTTGTGCCGTCGTCACTGAGTTTGTCTTCGTCTGTGTATACGAGGTCTGTTTCGGGATACTTTTCGAGCACGGAAACGATTTCAGCCAGCGCAGATGGAGCTAATGTGTCGTCGTGGTCTAAGAACGCTACATATTCGCCCGTTGCTAATGCAAGTGCAGCATTTGTATTTCCAGCGATGCCGAGATTTTTTTCGAGCTTCTGATGCGTGATGCGTTCGTCTGTCTGTGCGATTCTCTGAATCGCTTCTGCACGCTCTGGTGAACTTCCACCATCAACCAGACACAGCTGCCTCTGTCCGTACGTTTGTGCTTTTACAGACGCGATCAGGGGTTCGAGATATTTGTCTGGTGTTTCAAACGCGGGGACCAGCACACTGATCAACGGTCGTCGCGAGCCATGTGGGACGGGCCCCACTGTTCCTGGTTCGATGTGCCGTATCCATTCGTCATACGTCGGTTCACCTGGTTTTGGGGGTGGGAGGAGTAGGTTGCTTTTCGGGAAGAGGCTTCGCGCCATTTTCCAGGCCTTTTTTAGTTTTCGGTACGCAAAACTGCCGGGTTTGAGCCGACGTAAAGCCACATCCCAAACGAACGTCAGGGGCTTCCGTTTTTTCGTGGAGGTCATGCTAGGATGAGATCTGCGCGATTATGCCACTTTCTCTCCCGTTTACAAAGTCCAACGGCCGTTCCCGTGTTTCTTCGCGGGCTTCTTGGGATATGGTTCGAGAACTGGCGCGGGCGGAGTTTAAGATGCGTTATCAGGGATCCGCGATCGGCTATCTCTGGTCTTTGGTGAAGCCACTCGCTATTTTTGGTGTTCTGTATACGGTTTTTACTGTTTTTGGACGCATTGGTTCTGGTAAGCCTTCGTATGCGATTTCGTTGTTGTTGGGGATTGTTTTGTGGACGTTCTTCAGTGAATCGACGATCTCTGGCATGCGTTCGATCGTTGACCGAGGGGATCTTATTCGGAAAATTTATTTTCCTCGCATCTTCATTCTGATTTCTTCGAGTGTGAGTGCTTTAATCACGCTTGGTCTTAACCTTGTCGTTATTCTTGGCTTCATGCTCGCGACTGGTGTTTATCCAACCGTTCATTCGCTGTTGTTTTTCTTGCTTGTCGCTGAGTTGTATCTGCTGTGTCTTGGTGCTTCGCTTTTTCTCGGAGCTCTGTTTGTGAAGTTTCGGGACTTTACGCATGTGTGGGAAGTGGTGATGCAGCTTCTTTTTTATGCAAGCGCGATTATTTTACCTCTTGAACTGTTTCCATCGCGATATATCAAGCTGATCGTTTTGAGTCCGGTGACACAAATCTTGCAGGATGCTCGGAAGCTTTTTGTGGATCCAACCGCACTCTCCACATTCGGTGTTCACCCGTTCCCCATCGCCTTGATTCCGTATTTGATCCCTCCTGTTCTCGCTGTTGCTGGGTTCTTTTTCTTTCAGTATTCAGCGAGTCGATTTGCTGAAGACGTCTAATGTCCCCATCTGTTGCCATTTCCGTGCGGGACGTGAGTAAGTCTTTTCGCCTGCTTCATGAGCGCGTGACCAGCTTAAAAAAGGCGATTGTGCGCTTGTTTCTTCCGCATCGTCCTGAGATGTTTGAAGCGGTTCGACATATTAGTTTTGATGTTCAGAAAGGCGAATTTTTCGGGATCATTGGGCGAAACGGATGTGGAAAAAGCACGCTTCTCAAGATGATAGCTGGTATTTACGTGCCTTCTTCTGGTTCGATTGAAACACATGGCACGTTGTCGCCCTTTATTGAGCTTGGTGTGGGTTTTAACCCTGAACTTTCTGCGCGCGACAATATTTTTCTGAACGGATCAATTTTGGGTTTCAGTCGGCGCGAAGTTGAGAAGCGTTTTGATGACATTATCGGTTTTGCGGAACTGGAAGCGTTTGTGGATCAGAAGTTGAAGAATTTTTCTTCTGGAATGCATGTACGTCTTGCGTTCTCGATTGCGATTCAAGTGCCCTCCGACATTCTGTTGATCGATGAGGTCCTTGCGGTAGGCGATACGGCGTTTCAAAATAAATGTTTCGATGTGTTTCGTCGGATGAAAGCCGAAGGAAGGACGATTATTTTTGTTACGCACGGTATGGCTAGTATGCGCCAATTCTGCGATCGCGTTTTAGTCATGCACGAAGGGAAATCGCTTGGGGTCATGCTTCCTGACCAGGCGGCGGAGCTCTATGACCGTCTGAATGCAGAGAGTGCTGTGGAGCATGCGTAAGACGCTTCTTTCTTGCGACGCTTAGCGACACATCAGATTTCCTTGTGGGGTTTGAACGATGCGGTCTGTGATCTCTAGCGCTGTTGCTGCTGCTGCTAGTTCTGTAAAAGACCGTCTCATCCTTTCGCTGAGTGTATCGATGGTCTGAGGACCATCTGTGCGGAGGATGGTGAGCATCTCTTCTTCGATAGGACGTGGTCTCCAGCCCTTCTTTTTCTCTCTGTCTTCTTTATGCAGAGAGAGAGAAACGTGCGCTTCACATCCGAGCACATCGAACACATCTTGTGCGCAGGTGATCACGGCTGCTCCATCTTTCAGCAGACGGTTAGGTATGCACGCAAGAGGATTGAGTGGATTTCCAGGAATGGCTCCTACTTCGCGCCCTTCTGAGAGGGCGAAGTCTGCGGTGTGGCGAGCGCCGGATTTCTCTGCCCCTTCAACAACAATCGTCATATGGGAAAGGCCAGCAATCAGACGATTTCGCTCTACAAACTGACCCGGATACACAGGTGCTCCAGGTGGATATTCAGAAAGTAGGCACCCTTGGCCTGAGTTGATGATGCGGTCGGCAAGCACTTCGTTGGAAGTGGGCGTCGGTTGGTCTATCCCTGAGCCGAGGATGGCAACCGTCTTTCCGTCGACGCTTAGGGCAGCTTCGTGCGCAATGCAATCAACTCCCAGTGCAAGTCCAGAAACAATCACACAGCCTGCCCGAGCTAAGTCTCCAGCAAGTCGTCGTGCAAAGAGTCGGCCTGCTTCCGAGGGTCTGCGTGTGCCAATCACGGCGACAAAAGGTGCTGTTCTTGCATCAGGAAAACTTCCTCGGATCCAGAGTTGTTTCGGGGGATCGTGTATCGCGCGGAGAAGGAGTGGAAATGCCGCTGGCTGCAAACAGCGGATTCCGAGCTCGCCTGGAAGTTTCCCCTGTCCTTTATTCTTTTCCGCGACGTCGTTCGGCATGCGTGCTTCTCTGGGCATATCCTAACGGGTACTGCCTCACTGCCCTATGTCAATACCTCGTTGTCCGCATTCGGACTCTATGCGCCGGTCTCCAGCTCCTTCTCAAGGTCCCGCAACGCGGCCATGAGGGTCTCTGTCTGCGTTCGTGCGTCTGAACCTAGTGCTGTGCACTCGGTACGGAGTGTACGAGCATCGGTCGCCGTCCAGGCTGGGTGTGTCGCCACAAAACCGTACAAATGCCGTGGATGGGGTGGTCGTTCGAATCCAAGGACGTAACGTTCTATGCGTTCGCGTCCAACCGGAGCAATTATTTGTGTGTCGACGCTCGTCATACCCACCTGTTGTGCAAGCGTTTTCGTGCGGAGAACGGTCACAAAATTCTGAGCGGTTTCAGGCAACTGTCCGTGAATCTCTTCCATGTGCTTCACCTCTTCTACAAGTGCTTCTTCGCTTACTGCGGCCGCGGCGGCCATGCGTTGGTAGGCTTCGAGGCGCTCGCCTCCATCGATGATGTAGTCCTTTGGCAGGTAAGCGGGGAGTGGGAGGTCGACAGAGACATTATTAAGTCCTGCTGGACGTTTTCCTGTACGGAGTTCTTCGACCGCTTGAGCTAAAAGACGCGCATACAAACCAATGCCAATCGCGTTGATGCGTCCAGACTGTTCTTTCCCAAGGAGGTTTCCTGCACCGCGGATTTCCATGTCTCTCAAGGCGAGCTCTAACCCAGAGCCGAGTCTTTGAGCTTCTTGAAGGGCCTCTAGCCGTTTTTGGGCGATTCCTGTGAGTTTTTTCCGGTGGAATAAGAAATAGGCATAGGCTTCGCGTTCCCCGCGGCCAATACGTCCACGAAGCTGGTACAGCTGAGCCAAACCTAAGTTTGTCGCATCGTGAACAACAAGTGTGTTCACATTAGGCAGGTCAAGTCCGTTTTCCACAATTGTGGTGCAGACTAGGATATCGATCTGTCCAATGTTGAATTGGTGCATCACATCTTGGAGCTTCTGCTCCGTCATCTGTCCGTGACCGATGTCGATCCGCAAGTCGGGATAGCGCGCACGAAGCCGGTCGGCGTGAGCAGAAATCGTCAAGACACGGTTGTGGAGATAGAAAACTTGGCCGCCTCGAGCCGTCTCTCTCCGAACGGCCGCATCGACGAGTTTGTCTTCGTACTCGTGAATAGTGGTTACAACCTCTTTGCGTCCCTTTGGTGGAGTTGCAATCGTCGAAAGGGTGCGGAGGCCACTCACAGATGCGTGTAACGTGCGAGGGATCGGTGTTGCAGATAAAGAGAGGACGTCTGTTTCCGCCTTCATGCGCTTGAGGCGCTCTTTTTGGTGCACGCCAAATTTCTGTTCTTCATCTACCACCAAGAGTCCGAGATCTTTTGGAACGATGTCTCGTGAGAGCAGACGATGCGTTCCAATCAGGATTCCGATGTCTCCTCGCGTGAACGCGTCTGCAACCTTCTTCTGATCCGTGCTTGTGCCGAATCGGGTGAGGAGACCAAGTTGCATCCCCGTTCCTTCGAGACGACGTGAGAAGGTGTCGAAATGTTGCTGCGCCAGGATAGTGGTCGGTGCGAGGACCATGGCTTGTTTTCCCGCATCTGCGGCTTTGAACGCAGCTCGGATGGCCAATTCAGTTTTTCCAAATCCGACGTCTCCTGCTAGTAAGCGGTCCATCGGCTTTTTCTGGGCGGGGTCTGGCCATCCTTCCATTTCTTCTCGGATTTCTTCCCAGGCATGTTTTTGATCTGGCGTTTCTTCGTAGGGAAACGCGGCAATCAATTTTTTGATCGCGGCGGAGTCGACAGGGAAAGCGAAGGCGTTTTTAGCTTCTCGTTCTGCGGCGGCTGCTAACAATTCGTGTGCGAGTTTCTCTGCATCTTCTGCAACGCGCGCTTTCACATGCTGCCAAGATGCGCCGTTGAGTCTGTGAACAATAGGTGTACTCGCTCCAAGATATTTTCCGACTTTTTCGCTGTACTCAACGGGGACTAAGAGGCGATCGCCTTCTGCATACCCCAAGGCCAAATATTCGCGCTCTCCGCCATCGACGGTATGGAATTCCGTGCCTTCAAATTTGCCGACGCCGTGATCTGTGTGAACTACGTAGTCGCCTACGCGTAGAGCTTGGATAAAGGCGAGATCGGCTCGTTTACGGGCGGGGCGTAAGCCGGATGCGGCGAGCTCTGGAAGATCATAATCCGTGAGAACCGTTTGTTTCCACGATTCTGAGACGAATCCTGGGAACGGCAGAGCTCCCTCTGGAAGGGTTCGGATGTCTGTTCCTTCTGGCATGAAGGCTTGAGCGGCACGTGGGTGGCGTGTGAACACAACAAGAGACTTCCCAAGACTGCCGCGTTTGAGTGATCCAATAAGATTCAAATGCGGAGGGAGTCGGTGGGCCGCAGGAGCCACATTTGTTCCAAAGACAGGGAAGCTGATGCGTTTGGAAAAAGTTCGGCGGACGCGGCTATAGAGCGGATCTGCGGCTGGACCAAGAATCGCGGAGAGCTGTTGTGGATCGTCTTCAAATAGCACGGTTTTTTGGAGTGTTTGGAGGAGATCACGTAAGGGGGCTGCATCGCTTTCCCATTGAGAGATGGGCGGAATGGTGATCCGTTCGAGCGCCTCCTCTGTTTTTCGGTCCGTGATCGTTTCAATACTGTCGTAAGCCCACCCAATACGGATCGCTCGGCTGGTGAGTGTCAGATCAATTTGTTCGCCTTTGCGCGCAAAACTGCCTGCTTCGTCTGCTTCTTTCCCTTTTTCGTAGCCGATTTCGGTCAATCTTCGAACGGCCGCTTCTTGGTCGCATGCTTTGCCTGTTCGCAGTTCAAAAAGTCCTTTCAAGAACACACGTGCCATGGGCACATCTAGCAGGAGCTGTTCAGCTAGGAGGAGCGTGATTCCGGGTTTTTCTTCGAGTAATGCGAGGAGTGTTTCAGCCACAGCTGTGCGTTCTTCCCTGGATGGGCCATCGCCTTTGGTGTGCGCGTGCTGGGCAGGAAGGCTTCGGACGGCCAAATCAGGAGCGAGAGAACGAAGGGCACTTTTGATGTGTCCCAGGGTGGAGGGTTCGTTCAAGATCCAAAGCGCTGTGCTGTTTGTGCCGATTTCACGCGCCACAAAAACAGCCTGCGCAGCGATGGGCAGGGATGGGTACGCAGCCGTCGAACCTAGAACGGGGGGCGGCATGGGACGGATCGTACCGGGTCTTTCTTTACTCCACAATCGGCCTTGCTACGGTGGGCGCGATGCAGACCTTCTTTTCCACGATCCTATGACGGTCCCTGTCTTGGTCGAAGCCGAGCTGCGAAGCTTTGTTTCCAAAGAGCAGTATCGTTTACTTTTGGATCGTTTTGGTCACGAAGGCGATGCGTTAGGCGAACGAATCCAGGAGACGCTGTATTTGCATGGTCCTTACGATCTCCGTCTGCAAAAAACGACAACAGCAACGGGTTTTGAAGCTAAGCTTATTTTGAATGGCGGCACATTGCATGATACAGCCCGGGACGAGCAGGAGGTGCTGCTTACCCCTGATGACTTCCCTTCCGCTATTCAGTTGTTTGCCGCTATTGGGTTTCCCGTGGAACTTGCGTGGCGTCGAGTGCGCCATACGTTCCGTTGGCACGATACAGATGTGACGATTGATGACACGCGGGACTATGGGTACGTGCTCGCATTGGAACGAAAAGGTCCCGCGGAAGAAGTGGATGCTGCCCTGACTCTTTTGCGCGCTCAGTTTGCTGAACTTGGTGTGGAAATCACGCCACGCGATGCGTTTGATCGGGCTTATGCCTCGTATAAAGAACGGAATCGTCGACCACATGCTTCACGTGCCATTCCTGAGGCCCAGCCTAGCCGTCTTTGTGTGTGTGGCCACTCTAAGACCATGCCGTATTGCGATGGGACGCACTCTGAGATCGAAGCAGGTGATGGGCCCAAAATGCCTTTAGAAGAGTGGTTTGAAAAGGGGAATGACGAGGCGTTTTTGGATCGACTGTGAGTAGACTGCGGCTGAGAGATTGGCGATTCTGAAGCGCTGTTCTGGTGTCTGTACAGGACGGTTTCCGGCCGTTTCTACTTGCTTCCAGCATGGAGCTTGCCCGTACGGTGGGTCAAACTCTGCGTCGCTCCTGGTTCTAGTCCGCCTGATGGCGTTCGTCTTTTGGCTCCCGCCCGCCTGACGAACGCGTCGGGCTCTTTTTTTGGCCGAACGAAGCTTCTATACTGAGACCAGCTCTCGGTTTTGTTTCCTTTTTCGATATTTGCTATGTCCTATACAGCTCAAGATTTTTCTCCCTTGCTGGGTACGCCTGGTTTCTCCGACAAGCTGCTCACCGCGCACTTCAAGCTTTATGAGGGCTATGTGACGAACACGAACACGGCTCTGGAGCTGCTCGGTGGTACGCTTGAAGCTGGAACGCCTGCGTACGCGGAAGTTCGTCGCCGGCTCGGCTGGGAGTTCAACGGAATGCGTTTGCATGAGTTGTACTTCTCGAACATGGCAAAAGAGGGAGGTGAACTTGCCTCGGGTTCTGCGTTGCTCCAGAAAATCGAGAAAGTATTTGGAACCGTTGAGAAGTGGGAAGCGGAATATCGGGCCACAGGTGCCGCGCGTGGAATCGGTTGGGCGATTCTGTACTACGACCCAGCAGGAGACAGATTGGTGAACGTCTGGATCAACGAACATGACGCCGGCCATTTTGCTGGGTGTACGCCCGTTTTAGTGATGGACGTTTTCGAACATGCCTTCGTTCCGGACTACGGCATGGACCGGAAGGCTTACATTGAAGCGTTTTTCAAGGCGATTCACTGGGACGAAGCTGCCAAGCGGTTTGAGCAGGTGGCGCAGTAGATTCGTTTTCTCTTATGTCCACCACTTTATCTCCGCTTTTTCTTCCTCTCATTCTTGGAACCAACCGGGAAGGTCGTTATAGCGAACGTATCGCCACGTTTCTTCTGAAACGCATGAAAGCTCATCCGGAGATTGAAACGCAACTGTTTGATCCTCGTGATTTCGCTCTGCCGCGGATTGGCTATGGAGAAGCTATCCGTGATCAGTTCCCTGAATTTTGTGATGCGATACAGCGTGCGGATGGGCTTGTGATTGTGTCGCCTGAGTACAACCACGCGTATCCAGGTGTTTTGAAGTGGATGTTGGATTTGTTGGATGAAGAATGCACCCATAAGCCGGTTGCGTTGGTCGGCGTCTCTTCTGGCGCGTGGGGCGGGACCCGTGTCATTGAGGCGATTCTTCCCGTTCTTCGTACGCTTGGTTTTGTTTCGACGGCTATCGACCTCAATATTCCCAACGTTGAGGCAACCTTCTCTGCAGATGGGATGCCTCTTGATCCAGCTTACGAATCACGAGCCGACAAATTTCTTACTGAACTTGTTTGGATGGCAAAGGTTTTGAAAGCGGGGAGACAGGATGATTCAGCCGCTTAGGGCCGGCGTTCTTCGTGGAACAACAAAAGCCGCTCTTGAGAGCGGCTTTTGTGTTTTCTAGCGTTCTGCTGCGAGCGCTGCTGTTAACTGGTCTGGGATTCGCTTCAAGGTTTCTTCTAAAACCTTTTCTTCTTCCGTTGAAAACGCTTGAAGGACGTAATCCGCTGTTTCCATCTCCGTTGGACGTTCAGCACCGGCAATTCCAATGCGCACGCGCGCAATTGCTTGCGTTCCAAGATGATCGAACACCGATTGTACTCCGTTGTGCCCTCCGCTCGACATTCCGCTCACGCGCAGTGTTCCAAGGGGCAAATCAAGGTCATCGTAGAGGAGCACAACGTCACGAACAGGATCAAGCTTGTAGAACTGGACAAGGCTCTGGACC
>CAYJMK010000016.1:2953-10500 GCA_964371425.1 uncultured Candidatus Saccharibacteria bacterium | reverse complement strand
AATGCTCTAAAGAAATGGGGGGCAGATTCCTCAAGAACTGGACAAGGCTCTGGACCGCCTTTCCTGAGAGATTCATGAACGTTTGCGGCATTGCCAAGAGCCAGGATTCGTCTTGGTGAGCAATTTTTGTGAACTCGGTTGCCCATTCTTTCTCAAAACCAAACATGGGTGCGTCCCATGCGCGCGCCAGAACATCCACCGCACGGAACCCGGCGTTGTGGCGTGTTCGTTCGTATTTCTGACCAGGGTTGCCCAAACCAACTACGAGTTTCATGTGTCTTCTGTTAGCTTTTGATTCTTTGGAACACGCGCACCTCTGTTCCTTCAAAATCTGCAGCGGCGCGTAGTTCTCGTTGGATCACATCCAGATAGGGCTGCGGCAGAATGTCTTTCGGGCGCGACGTCTTGAACAAGAATTTAGGTGGGTTATTCCCAAGCTGCTTGAGCCATTGAATCTTGATGGGGGAACCTTTCTCGTTTCGGGGTGTTCCTGTGCGCTTTCCGACACGGTCGAGAATGCCGTCGATCTGTTCTTGTGGCAACATCCGTGAACGATTCTCTGAAACGCGCCGGGCAAGACCTAAGACTTGATCTGAACTGCGGCCACTTTTTGCTGAAATCATCAAGATTGGGATGTGCTGCAAGAAGGGGAAGGATCGTCGGACATCTTTTCGGAAAGCTTCGAATGCTTCTTCTGGGTCCACGTTTTCTTCCTGTGTCTTCACGCGTACCAAATCCCATTTGTTCACGACTAGGATGAGTCCTGTGCCTACTTCCAACGTGTGTTGTGCGAGTCGGCGGTCTTGAGCGGACATGGGTTCTTCTGCATCGACAAGGAGGAGCACAATGTCGCACCTGGCAATGGTTCGCAGGCTTTCTTTTGTGACCCATTGATCGATGGTTTCTGGCTCAATCTTTGCCTTCCGTCGAATTCCGGCTGTATCGATAATCGTCACAGGACCTTCCGGCGTTGTCAGAAGGATGTCGATGCTGTCGCGCGTTGTGCCAGGGATATCAGAGACAATCGAGCGTTCCTCGCCAGCGAGGCGATTTAAGAGTGTCGATTTCCCCACATTCGGGCGTCCAAAGATGCCGATCTTGAGACCTTCTACGATGGCTTGCTCTGGCGCGGGTCCAAGTGCGGCCACAATCGCGTCGAGCAAATCGCCGGCGCCGACACCAGAAATGGCAGATGTGGCTACGGGCTCACCAAGACCCAGCCGGCGTGCTTCTTGCAATACCATGTTCCGTGTCGCTGCTCCGTCTGCCTTGTTGAAGACCACGAGGGTTGGTTTTCCCGTCCGTCGAAGTGCCTTTGCTGTGTCCATATCGGTTCCGACCAAGCCTTCTTTTCCATCCACCACAAACAAGATCAAATCCGCCTGCGCACGTGCGATCTCAATCTGAGCAGCGACGTCTTCTTCTAACGCTTTCACCTGCTCACCTTCAAGTCCTGCTGTATCAACGAGTAAAAACGATCGACCGCCCCATGAACAGGGCGCTTCAATGCGATCGCGTGTGGTGCCGGGGATGGGTGTCGTTACCGAGCGTTTGCGTCCAAGGAGACGATTAAACAGCGTGGACTTTCCGACGTTTGGGCGTCCAATAATCGTGACAACGGGTAAGAGCTTTGGAGATTCGGTCATGGAAGTGGCTGATGATCCTGCGCGTAAGACGCTCCAAGAATCACAACAATTTCTGCTTCGTCTGGAACGGCCGGTGCTTCTGTGGGAACGAGTGTGCTGCGATCTGGCAATGTTGTCACAACATCTACATCGAAGCGTTCACGTAGTAAACGTATGGTTTCGTCGTACCTATTTGTATAGGAGTAGATGATGCTCTTCTGTGCTGTGTTTTGGTCTGTTGTATTTCCTGTGTACACAACATCAAAACCTTCACTTTTCAATTGTCGTCCTGTGGCTGTTGCCAGGCCAGTGATTTGTGTTCCGTTTAAGATGGCGAGTCGAGCACCTTCTTGTTTTTGTATGCTTTCTGATTCGAACAGATTACGTGCGAATGCTTGGATTTCCACGTATCCACGGACGTTTGGGAGAAGGGAGTACCCGCCGTCGGCCAAAATGGTCGCATGCAATAAACCGTTCTGTCCGTTATCGAGAACTTTGTTAATTATATTCGACATATCTGTTTTTTTTGCGATATCTGCAAGTCGCAGCATTTCCCATGGCTGCAAGTTTGTTCGGATGTGATCGCCTAGGTCTCCACTGATATCCGTGATTTTTTTCGGATTCAATACAGTATGGATGCTCAATGCTTTCTCCCGAATGGCTGCCAACAACAATTGCTGTCGTCGAGACCGAGCGAAGTCTGAAGCTTCCAAGCCATCTTCTCCGCGTGCCACAATCCCATGTCGCGAGCGTGCGTATTTTAGTGCGGTCGCACCATTCATGTTTTGTTCGCCTTTTTGAAAGCGAATGGTTTGGTAGCCGTAGTTTTCTGTGGGATATTCGTAGTCGGTAAAAGACCGTTCCACATTCACGGTGACGCCGCCGAGGTCGTCTACCACTTGTTGGAATCCTGCGAAGTCAGCTCGGACGTAGTAATGGATGGGAATACCGAGCACTTCTTCGATAACGGGCCGGAGGCGACCAATTCCGTCACCATCTTCGATTTCACCGTAGGCATAAATGCTGTTAATTTTTTGTTCGATGCGCTGACTTTTAACCGGTACCCATAAGTCTCTGGGTAGTGAAAGAAGGGCAACACGTGATGTTTGATCCTTTGTGTCCTTTGGAGCGTAGGCGATGCTGGCTACCATCATGGTATCGGTCAGATACTGACCGCTGTGGCCTTCTCCTCCAATGCCGAGTAGGAGAATATTGGTTCGGCCTTCCTCTTCGCCTAATAGAGGGCGATCATCATTCCCAACGAGTCGTTTCACATTTTCGAACAAACTTGCTGGTTTCCGATTATCACCTTCAAAGATCTGTTTTCCCGCTGAAAGGACTTTGAATACAAAAAAACCGCCGCCTAGCAGCAAAACAATTGTGGTAATGCCTGCAATCTTGAGAAGCTTGCTGAGCCAGACTGGACGTGTGCCCGGTTGGAGGCCTTCGCGCTTCCGCAGATCATCGAGGCGCGGTGAAGTTTCATTCATGCCTCCAAAGCTTGAGCGCAGTATAGAGGAGAGCGGGCGACGGTCAACGCGGCGACGTTGCATCTGGCCCCCAATTACTGTATGATCTGCTCTCTCAGCTCTCGTCTGACAACGTTTTTCTTGCACCTATGGATCTTCGGCCGCGCTCGACTACGTCTCCTTCTATCCCTTCACCACATCCTCCTTTTTCGTCTCCTGTTTCCCCACACACAGCTCCCTCTCTTCCTTCTTTTCAGGGCGAACCTAGAGGAGATACAACGGTTTCGATCGCCTCTGCTAAGGCAAAAGGAACGTCAGCGGGTGTGTTTTTCCTCGAGCTCTTCAAAATCATCCTACTCTCTTTGATGATTATCGTTCCTGTTCGCTACTTCCTTGTGCAGCCCTTTTTTGTGAAGGGTGAATCGATGGTTCCCAGCTTTGAAAACGGAGAATATCTCTTGATTGATGAAATTACCTATCGCCTGCGCGTTCCAGAACGCGGCGAAGTTATTGTCTTTCGTGCTCCTCGGAGCGCAAGCACGTTCTATCTCAAGCGAATTATTGGCTTGCCAGGAGAGACTGTTCAGATCGATGATGGTCATGTCACCGTCTCGAATAAGGATTTTCCTCGGGGGGTTGAATTAGATGAAGATTACCTTCCTTCTGGTCTCCGTACGCCTGGGAATACCAAAGCGACCCTCGGGGCTCAGGAATACTTCGTTCTTGGAGATAATCGTGGTCAGAGTTCCGATTCACGCGTGTGGGGGGCTGTACCTCGGGACCATATTGTGGGACGTGCGTGGGTACGAGGCTGGCCATTGGCCTCTGTTGGCGCCGTCCATTTGCCGCAGTACGCTTTTATTGGCAATTGATTTTTTTTGTAAGATATTCTCATGTCATCTAAGAACTCTCAGTCTCAGAAGAGTAAAAGTACTTCTCGTGCTGGTAAGTCTCGTAAGATTTCGAATAAACCTTCTGCACCGAAGCAGATGCGGCGGCCTGCGCTTCTTGAGTCGGGACCAGCTTCTTCTCGTACAGCCCAGCGTATGTCTGGCAGTGCTCCTTCCAGCGCGTCTTCCAAGGGACGTCCAATTACTCCGCCGTTGCCTCGTAAGAAGGAAGAGGAAGAAATTGTTTTGCCTCATGTTGAACCTGTCGTGACGTCTGTGAAGGGCATGCGTGACATCGTTCCTATGGAACAGGCTGTGTGGCAGCGTGTCCGTGGTGTCACTGAACGTCTTGCTCAAGCATTTGGCTACTTGCGGATTGACACGTCGATTGTCGAAAAAACAGAGCTCTTTGAGCGAGGCGTAGGAAAGATCACAGATATTGTCGAGAAAGAGATGTTCACCTTTGTTGATCAAGGGCGCAATTCTCTTTCCTTGCGTCCAGAAGGAACGGCTGGTGTTGCGCGTGCGTTTGTTGAGCGTGGGCTTCACACCATGCCGCAGCCGTTGAAGGTGTATCACACCGGTTCTCGATTCCGCCGCGAGCGTCCACAGGCTGGTCGTTACCGTGAATTTTTCCAGTTTGATCTCGATGTGCTTGGTTCTGATCAGCCTGCTGTCGATGCAGAAATCATGTTCATTTCGCACAAGATGTTGACGCGATTAGGCCTCACCGACCTCACATTCCAGGTGAACAGTATCGGATGCTCCATCTGTCGACCGGCCTATGTGGAAACCTTAGCTTCCTACTACGCGAGCAAAAGACGTCATCTTTCGGAAAATGATCGAAAGCGCATGAAGCGCAGTCCGCTTCGTCTTCTGGATTCCAAAGAAGAGGGCGCAAAAGAACTCGCTGTCGATGCGCCGCATTTTGTGGATTATCTTTGTGAGGCCTGCAACAGGCACTTCACATCGTTACTGGAATTCTTAGACGAATCGGGTGTTCCGTATGCGCTCAATCCCCGCATTGTCCGAGGTTTGGATTACTACACCCGTTCCGTTTTCGAGTTGGTGATGGGCGATCCTGACACAGCGGGCACGGAAGCGACTCTTGGTTCTGGTGGTCGCTACGACGGTCTTGTGAAGCTCATGGGAGGACATGACACACCAGCCGTCGGAATTGGTCTTGGATTGGACCGCATTGTGGAAGCTGTGGCCAAACGCGCAAAGGCTGCCGGTGCGGAAGGCGAAGATTCTTTCTACCGGAGTCGGAACGTAGACGTGTTTTTGGCTCAATTAGGGGACTTGGCTAAGAAGCGTGCGTTGCCGTTGGCAGATAAGCTTGTCGATGCAGGTTTTTCGACGGCTTTCTCCTTGAGTCGTGACAGCCTCAAATCTCAACTTCGCCTTGCAGATAAATACGGCGCTCGTATCACTCTGATTTTCGGACAGAAGGAAGCATTGGAAGGGTCGATTTTAATTCGTGACATGCAGTCTGGTGTCCAGGAATTGATCGCGACGGATCGTATTGTGACTGACGTCCGTCGTCGTCTTTCCGTGCCTGCGATTACCCGTTCCGTGGTGAAGTCGGTTGTTGAGGAACAAGAAGCAGACCAAGCGCCCCTTGCGTAGAGAGGTCTTGTGTTTCTCAGGCGTTTCTCGGGCAGAAGGCTTGCCAAGCGCTCCCTCTTCCCTTACGCTGCGAACACTCACGGTTCAGGCGGCGTCCGTGTCTTTTCTTCCTACGTCGCCACTCATCACCATCGGAGGTGAATGCTTGTGCTCCAGCTTGTTCCTACAGATCGCCAAACGGACGAAGCGCTCATGCGTGAGTTCTGGCGACACGTGCGCCGTTCCGGCCGACTCCAAGAGAGTCGTGCTCGTCGGTTCCACCAAACGGAAAAGAGTCGCAATATTCGTCGACGGAGTGCTCAAGTGAGCGCAGAACGTCGGGCCGAGCGGGAATATCAGATGAAGATTGGGCGCCTTTCGCCCCGTCTCGGAGCGTAAATCTCCAGAACGATCCCCCGGAAACGGGGGATCGTTCTCTGTGTCTCTCTTTCTTTCGAATGGTCCTCTTTATTCTTTTCGAACATGTCCGATCTGAGTACAAGAAGTGTTCGTGTCTCTCTTTCTTCTTCGATGCGTGGATCGTTTCCGCTTTCCGTTGATGTTTTGCAGAAGCTTGCCGTTGCGGCATGTTCTTTTGCACCTGGTTTGGTGCGTCGATGTGCTGTTGATGTCCGTTTTGTCGGAGATCGTCGCATTCGTTCTTTGAATCGGCGTTGGCGAGGGAAAGATCTGGTCACGGATGTTCTTTCCTTTCCACAGCTCGAAACGGCTGATCCTTCTGTCTCCTTTCCTGAGATTTCTTCTCTGAGTTCATCTTCGAACGAAGAGGTCTTGCTTGGGGATCTCTTGCTCTGTGTGCCTCAAGCGCGTCGACAGGCAAAGCGGAAAGGTCTCTCGGTTCGCGAAGAGTTGGCCTGGATGTTCACACATGGATTTCTTCATCTTCTCGGAATGGATCATCAGACAGATGTAGATGAACAGCACATGGAAGCGATTGAACGGAAAACCCTTGCCGTTGTCTTTGGATGAGATCATTCTCCTGATACACTTTGTTTCTATTCCCCCTCCATTTTTTGTTCTTGTTTCCTTTGTTCTGTTCCTCATTGTTCTTCCATGATTAGTCCTATCCGTCTTGCAAAGAGTTTCCGTTATGCCTGGAACGGACTTCGTGTTACCTGGCGTGAAGAACAGAATTTTCGTCTCCATGGGATCGCTGGTGTGCTTGTTATCATCGCTGGGTTTTGGTTGCACGTTGAAGCCCTTGAGTGGATTGCTTTGATTATTGTTTCAGGATTGGTTCTTCTTGCTGAGATGTCTAATACGATTTTCGAGCGGATTGTCGATGTTCTGAAACCGCGCATCCATCCGTTTGCTGAAGTCGTCAAAGACATGATGGCGGCGAGTGTTGTGCTTGCGGTTGGGGTTGCTGTTGCGGTTGGTGTTATTATCTTCGTGCCCCGTCTTTTTATCCTTTTCACTTAGAGAGGACGTGGGTTTTCCCCAGCGTTCCTCTTTTCGCTTCTCTCCGGTAGGATTAGGCTACGATTCATTCGCTCTTCTTTCCTGCTGTGCCCAAAGACGAAATCATTGTTGGGATAGATGTTGGTTCCGCTTCCGTTCGAGCGGTTGTTGCTCGCATTCAAGAGAACGAAGAAGGCGTCCGTTCGCTTCATGTGATCGGTGTTGGACAAGCCGGCTCTGCTGGAATGCGTCGCGGGGTGATTGTCGATATTGAAGAAGCTGTCAGTGCGATTTCAGCAGCGCTCGAACAGGCCGAGCGTGTGAGTGGTGTTCCTATTGAACGCGCGTTTGTGAGTGCGTCTGGAACGCACATCCAGTCACAAGTCAGCCGAGGTGTGATTGCTGTTTCTCGCGCGGACAACGAAATTACGGAAGAAGACGTTCAGCGTGTGATCGATGCAGCCTCTACCGTTTCTGTGCCTCCAAACCAGGAGATTTTGCATGTTGTGCCTCAGAGTTACTCTGTCGACACT
>CAYJMK010000016.1:0-2943 GCA_964371425.1 uncultured Candidatus Saccharibacteria bacterium | reverse complement strand
ACTCAGGCGGATATTAAGGATCCCATCGGGATGACGGGGATTCGTCTGGAAGTCCAAGCGACGATCATTTCTGGATCATCTGCTTTCATTAAGAACCTGACCAAGTGTGTTTCCCGGGCCGGCGTTGAGATTGATGGCGTGGTGATTGCTCCTATGGCTGCTGGTATGTCGGTTTTAACCAAGCGCCAAAAAGAATTAGGGGTTGTTTTAGTCGATATTGGTGGTGGCACCACAGATCTGATCATTTTCGAAGAAGGGGAGATGCGTCACACGGCTATTCTGCCCGTTGGAAGTGGTCATATCACAAACGATTTAGCGATCGGGCTTCGCACGTCTGTTGATGTTGCCGAGAAAGTGAAGTTGGAATACGGCTCCGCAGACGCGTCTGAATTTTCTGCTGACGAATTAGTGGATCTTCGGAAGTTAGGGAGCTCTGACGACAGTGTTGTCTCACGCAAGCAAATTGCTGAGATTATCGAGGCGCGTCTTTCTGAAATGTTTGATTTGGTACGCCGTGAACTTAAAGCGATTGACCGGGAAGGACAGTTGCCTGGTGGGGCCGTGCTTGTCGGTGGCGGTTCTAAATTGCCTGGGTTGGTGGATGTCGCTAAAGAGCGGTTGCGACTCCCTGCGCAAGTTGGTTTCCCTGAACGCTTGCCGGGATTGAATGAAACGCTCGAAGACCCCTCTTTCTCCGTCGCTCAGGGGTTGGTGTTGTGGGGCTATAAGCACACCGCAGAGCCTCCAAAGGGCTTGCGAGGTGGTATTCTCTCTGTCTCTGGTTCTGTGGCGAAGATTAAGGATCGATTGAAAGCATTTCTTCCGTAAGCGTCTTCATTCTTGGTTTCATCATGAGCGACGACCAGGTCGCTCATTTTGTTGTGTTGCGTTTCTGTGTTCAGGTGGGTTGTTCTGCCCTTGTCTACGCCTGATTCTCTTTTGTGTTCATACAGAATACATTCTGTACTCGCTTTGTCCCCAAAATAGGACTCTTTGAGGCTTGCTGGAACCATCTCTTGATCACTACCATATGTCTGCTGTTGGACGGGTGTTCCTATGCAGCGTTTCTCTCGTTTTCTTTCTTCTTTACTATCGCTCCTTATGGAGATCAAGCCCGAGCTCGAGACCTTCGCAAAAATCCGTGTTGTTGGTGTAGGTGGTGGTGGAAATTCCGCGATTAGCCGCATGTTCGACGCCAAGATTCAAGGGGTTCAGCTGATTGTTGTCAATTCTGACGCGCAAGCTCTGCATACTTCTAAAATTGAATCGAAAGTACATATTGGAAAGACACTCACGCGTGGCTTAGGTGCTGGGATGAACCCGGATATTGGTCGTCAGGCTGCTGAAGAGGATGAAGAAGAGTTACGAGCAACCCTTGAAGGTTCTGACATGGTTTTTGTGACTTGCGGGTTGGGTGGAGGAACCGGAACGGGAGCTGCGCCCGTGATTGCGCGGATTGCGAAGGAATGTGGGGCCCTTACGGTCGGTGTCGTTACGAAGCCGTTCTCGTTTGAAGGTGCGCAACGCATGGAGATTGCCGAGCGTGGTCATGCCGAATTGGAAGCAGAAGTCGACACATTAATCACGATTCCGAACAATAAGCTGCTTCAGATTATCGATAAGAAGACGTCGTTGGTGCAGGCCTTCTCCTTGGTGGACGATGTCTTGCGCCAAGGTGTGCAAGGTATTTCTGACCTCATTACGATCCCGGGCATTGTAAACGTCGACTTTGCGGACGTCCGAGCGGTCATGCAATCGACAGGTTCTGCTCTGATGGGGATTGGGTTGGCGGATGGTGAGAATCGTGCGGTGGAAGCTGCGAAGCGCGCGATTGATTCTCCGCTTCTTGAACTCTCCATCAACGGTGCGAAAGGTGTGTTGTTCAATATTTCTGGTGGTGACGACCTCGGTATGTTCGAAATCGACGAAGCCGCGAAGGTGATTACTGAATCGATTGATCCCAATGCGCGCGTTATTTTCGGTGCTGTGAAGGACGAATCCTTGGGCGATAAGATTAAGGTGACGGTGATTGCTACAGGCTTCGCTCAAGAATCTCAGCCAGCCAAACCACGCATGGTTGAACCCAAAGCAGCCGCTGCGAGCAGTTCGTTCTTTTCTTACCAGCCTGTGCGAGAAGCAGCGATGGCTGCGGAACAGCGTGTGCCTGCTGGGATGCCGTCCGGGATGTCTTCATCCTCTACTCCCGCCACGTCGTCGAATATGCCAAGTACGGCTGCTGAAGACGACCTCGATATTCCTGCGTTTATTCGGAAGAAGATGCAGTAGAAGGTTGGCTCTCTACATCTTTGAACGGCGCCGCAAGGCGCCGTTTGTCTGTTCTGAGCGTTCTGGGTTCGTTTTTCAAGCTACTTTGGTCTACTCGGTTCTGCAATCGTTTTTTGTGTCGGTGATTTTGTGGATGTGACACCCGGTTCTTTAGCGGTGGGAGCTTGTTGCTGCGCTTTTTCTTGCTGTCGCTTTTCTTCGCGGGCGTTGTTTTGTGCGCGTAGGTTCAGCATTCCTGCTAAGAGTGCTCCGAGGATGAAGATGCCGGCTATGAAAGCAATAACGTACATCTGTTCGCGTTTGTAATGTGTCGAAGGAGGTGACGAGTGATCGTCTCCTTGGCGCGATCCGTGATGTGCTTCTGGCTCCACAAGCCCTTTAGGTGGCGGGATGCCGTGTGGAGGAGGAATGATGGGGGTTTCTGGGGAAGACATAGGCGCGATATCTAGAGGGAGATGCGTTTAGGACGTTTACTATGCTCGAGAACGACTCTTTTTCATCGTTAGAATACACGCGTTGGGGGCGGTGTGTGCAGTTCTATCTGTTCCTGCTGTGGTTTTAGGGGTGTATAGAGCACGATCTTTAATTCTCGCTGGACTGCGAGGGTTCCATCTGAGGAGAGGAAGGGTTGAGAGAGCCCTTTTCCTTCCGGATCTG
>CAYJMK010000015.1:0-11020 GCA_964371425.1 uncultured Candidatus Saccharibacteria bacterium | reverse complement strand
ATTCCCTATATTCTCCTCCCTGTGCTCACTCTGGTCGGTTTAGGATTCCTCATGGTGAAGATAAAAAAACGTTAAGAAAAGCTCTACGGTAAAAAAGAAAACATGATCTAAGCGACGATAGAGAAAGATTGACAAAAACGAAAGAAAGCTGCATGATCGTAGTCCATGAAGACGAGTGCGCTCGAACAGGTGTGGGAGATCCTCAAACGGCTGAAACAGCCGGCTTTCCGGCTGCGCCAGATCGAAGAGGCCTGGTATGCGCCTGTGGCTGGTTGGGACGCCATTACGACGCTTCCAAAGGCCCTCCGGGACGAACTGAAGGCCATTCACTGTACGTCCATGAATTCCTCTGATGACTTCTATTCCAAGCTCGACGCAACGCACAAAGCGACTCTGACGCTGGAAGACGGCAAACAAGTCGCGTCTGTGTTCATGCCCAATACAAAAGGCATGTTCACGGTCTGTCTCTCTTCGCAGGTGGGTTGCGCCATGAAATGCGTGTTCTGTGCCACGGGGAAGATGGGTTTTTCACGAAACCTCACAACAGATGAAATGGTGGATCAAGTGCGTTTTTGGCGAACGCGACTGATCGAAAAAGGAGGGGATCCCATGAGCATTACAAACGCCGTCATGATGGGCATGGGCGAACCACTCGCGAACTTTGATGAAGTCAAAAAGGCGATGCAGATTTTCTTGGAACGGATGGGCTTCGCGCCAACACATGTGGTGGTGTCGACCGTTGCGTTCAAAGGCAGCTTGGAACGCTTACTCACAGACCCAACCTTCCCAGATGTCCGTGTCGCTATTTCTCTGCATGCGGGCACAGATGAAACGCGTGCAAAAATTGTTCCGACCCATATTGCAACATCACTAGATGAAGTATTGGAGTTCACAGAACGTTATTTGGAAGGCCGCTCACGGAGTCGTCACGTCACATTCGAATACGTCATGCTGCACAACGTAAACGACATGCCAGAAGAAGCGGAAGCGTTTGCAAAACGATTCAAGCGTTTGCGCGACAAAATCAAAGTGAACCTGATCCCATGGAACCAGACCGATGCAGAACTCCAGCGTTCTAGCTTGGAACACGTGGATACGTTCCAAGATATTTTACGACGGGAAGGCTACGACGCCACCGTACGTATTTCGAAAGGCCAAGACATCGATGCGGCCTGTGGTCAATTAGCCGTAAAAAAAAGCAAAACAGAGAAAGAAGCTGGAAGGTAGAAAAAACATGCATCAGAGCACACCCCACCTTTTTTTGGCCAGACGGAAGAGAAGAGATCCGCTATCATCCAGAAAACACGTTATCTATGCTCCGCATCAATCGCCTCATTCGTCCTACTGGCCTTATCCGGCACGCTGCGATGTATAGTCTGCTCTGGAACAAAGGTGTCTTGTTCGTGATTCGCACGGGGAAGGCGACAAATCCGAACATGTTGTACGACGGTGGACCTTTCTATAAAGAGACAGCAGAACATCTTCAAGTGCTGCACGAGAAGAAGATTGCGGAAACGGAAGCACGGATCAATACTGAAGACATCCAGACGCTCGTGAAAGGAAAAGGATGCTTCCAAATTTCTGCCAACGAACTAGCAGTATTCAAAAATGAAGAATCGCTCGTGAAAGGAGGATGGATTCAATTGGAATGGAATGGAGGAAAAATGAAATTGTTTTTCCCTCGCGCATACAAAAAAGAAGCGGAGGCATTCGTCTCTGCAGTGAATCAAGATCGTGGTGTTGCACCAACGGCAGCCTAAACGTTACGCAGTGTCTTGAGGATGCCGGGCAAGAGGGACACAGTGTAGTCCAAATCTTCTTGCATCGTCTGCAGCCCCAGAGAAAAACGAACCGACCCGCGGGCGCGTTCTTCTGATAAACCCATCGCAGTGAGAACGTGAGACGGATCTGTTTTTTCAGATGTGCAGGCAGCTCCCGTTGCGGTGTACACATGTGATGCGGAGAGGTAGAGAACGACGGCTTCGCCGCTCACACCTTCAAACGACACATTCACAATAGATGCGAGGGCATCGTCTGCAGAGCCATTCACGTGTGCGCCTGGGACATCTGCCAGAAGGCGCTTCACGAAGTGATTCTTCAAAGACGCGAGGCGAGCATTTTCTTTTTCTTGTCGCTCAACACACGTTTCCAGAGCTGTAGCGAGTCCAACAATAAGCTGTGTTGGAAGCGTTCCAGCGCGTCGGCCATGTTCTTGACCACCTCCTACGATCACAGGTTCGAGAGAGACGGTTCGCCGGCAAATGAGCGCGCCGATGCCTTTCGGTCCGTACAATTTGGAACCAGAAAACGACAACAGATCTGCTTGAAGTCGATTGATGTCGATAGGAAGAAGCACGGCAGAAGCACAGGCGTCGGCGTGGAAGGGGATTCCACGTTCTTTACAGAGCTGGCCAATCTGACGCACGGGTTGAATTGCTCCTGTCTCATTATTGGCATACATCACAGAAACCAAAACAGTATCTTTTTGCAGCGCTGCTGCGACCTGTTTTGGATCGATACGGCCGTGGATATCAAGCGAAACAATCGTCAAAGAAAATCCATCGCGCTCAAGTGCTCGAGCTGCTTCCAAAACAGCGTGATGCTCCACAGCGCTGACAACGACATGTGACCCTTTCCTAGCGCGGCGTGCAGCAAGAGCCGTCCCGCGTACAGCAAGATTGCAGCTTTCGGTTCCGCCGCTCGTAAAAATCACTTCGGAAGGTTGGCACTGAACAACGCGCGCAATACGCGTACGCGCTTCTTCTACCAGTACACGTGCTTTGCGGCCCGCTTCATGAATAGAAGAAGGATTCGCAAAAGAAGCTCGCTCGGCTTCCATCATCGCTTCATGCACAGCCGGATCAAGCGGCGCGGCCGCGGCGTAGTCCAGATAGACCTCCTTCGTATGAGAAGGTGTTTGTGGTAAAAACCGCTCGGTCATTGCGGTCGTTTGTAGAGCAGATATTCGAACGTCACATCTCCGTCTTGGCCGGTGCCGAGTGACGTAACTTCCGAAAACACCTCAGGCATCGGCGGTAGGAACGTGTCACAGTCAAACGTGCTGTTCACGCGCGTCAGATACACACCGTCCGTCGCTGGATGAGTCATCGCCTCCGCGTAGACTTGAGTGCCACCAATCACAAAAATCGTCGCAATCGTTTCATCTGTATCGGCAAGAAACAGTGCGGCGTCTAAACTTGAAACAACCTGCGCGCCTTCAGCAAAGAATTCAGGACGACGAGAAAGCACCGCATTCAATCGTCCAAGCAGAGGACGACGTTTAGGTGGAATGGATTCCCAGGTACGCGATCCCATCACAACAAGATTCTGATGACCTTCTGGCGCTTCTGTGGTGATGCGCGCAAAAAATGCCATCTCACTCGGCAATCGCCAAGGGAGGCGTCCATCTTTTCCGATGCCGTTTTTCTGATCGGCCGCAGCGATCAGATAGACAGAATGCGTCTGGTACATGCTTATTTCTTACCAAGAGTCGGGGCACCTGGCGTCCAATCGATCGGGCAGAGTTCGCCTGTTTGAAGAGCGGCTAACACACGCAACGTTTCTTGAACCGTCCGGCCGACGCCAAGGTCATGCACAAGTTGGTAGCGCAAAACGCCGTCTGGATCGACAACAAATAATCCTCGCAAAGCAATGCCTTTGTCTTCTAACAAAACTCCGTACTGGCGTGAGACATCGTGGGTCGGGTCTGCTAGCAAAGGGAAGGGGAGTTTTCCAAGACCGTTTGCAATCCATGCTTTGTGCGCGTGGACACTGTCTGTGGAAACCGCATAGACATCTGCATCCAGCTTCTGGAATTCAGCGTACGCTTTCCCAAACGCGGTAATTTCTGTGGGGCAGACGAATGTGAAGTCCATCGGGTAGAAGAACACAACCGTCCAACGGCCATTTCCGCCTTCGTTAACAGCATAGCGTTGGAAGGTTGCGCCATCTGGCGCGACACCTTCAAGCGTAAACGAGGGGGCTGGTTGAGAGACTTTGAGCATAAAACGTGAACAAAAGGGTCAATAACGAAAGACGATGCAAGGGCACGATACCGCGGGTGAGCGCGCGAGCAAGAGCAGTTTTTACTAAGCCCCCATGACTGCTCGCAACTCCGCAGACGGTTTCCACGGCGGATCAAAAACGACTTCAACCTCAACACGGGAAGCGCCAGCTTCGAGCAGCGTTTCTTTCACGCTGGCGACCAGCTGACCAGCAAATGGGCAGCCGGCGGTCGTCATCGTCATGCGGACCTTCACCGCGTTTTCTGGAAGGATCTCAACGCCATAGACTAAGCCAAGCGTGACGATGTCGATTACCAACTCGGGATCGAACACAAGTGTTAATGCATCCATTGCTAAATCCTTTGTCAACGGTGCAACAACACGTTTTTCATCAGAATCGTCGTCAGAAGATATTTTAGGAACGGAGACCAACGGATCTTGATCAGAAGTAAACAGCATAAAGTATTAGTAACCCTTTTCTTCAATCTCTTTGGCCACTTCTGGCCCGCCTGATCGAACAATCTTTCCAGCCGCTAACACATGCACCACATCCGGAGTGAGAGCCTGCAAAATCCGCGGGTAATGGGTAATCAACAAAATACCGGTCTTCTTTTCTTCGCGCACCCGAGCAATCCCTTGTGCAACAATCTTCAATGCGTCCACGTCCAAGCCGGAATCTGTTTCGTCTAAGACCGCGTATTTTGGTTCTAACATCAGCAACTGCAACACCTCCATCCGCTTTTTTTCACCACCAGAGAATCCTTCGTTCACGGAACGGGTTGCAAAAGAAGGATCAATCGAAAGTCGCGCCATATTCTCTTTCAAGAGGGCGTGGAACGCAGGTACTGAAAGCGCTTCACCTGTGACGGCCTTGCGAGCGGTCCGCAAGAAGTGCGAAATAGGCACACCGGCGACGGAAGGCGGATACTGCATCGACAAAAAGAGGCCAGCCTGAGCGCGTTTATCCGGCGTCAGTGTCGTAATATCTGTGCCGTCCAACAAAACGGAACCAGAGGTCACCGTAAAGGTGGGGTGCCCGATCAGAGCGGAAGCCAAGGTCGATTTCCCCGAACCATTTGGTCCCATCAGGGCGTGAATTTCACCCGGGCGAACCGTCAACGAAACACCTTTCACGATCTCCGTGCCGTGCGCGGAAACGTGAAGGTCTTGAATCTCCAAACTGGTGGAATCATGAGGCATGCTGGTGTGTAAGCGCTTCTTCGAGCGTACGTAAAGAGACAGACGCACATTTATCGCGGCCGGCGCTGATCGTAACGCCAAGCAGGCCGTGAATCAGCGCGCGATCAAACGCTTGTAACTGCGCAAGCGTCTTCCCTTTCATCTCGTCTGTCGTCATGGACATCGACGCCGTGCTAATCGCGCAACCAGACCCTTCGAATCGCGCGTCTTCCACAACACCTTTCGTCAAAAGCAGATGCAAAACGAATCGGTCGCCGCAAGAGGGATTCAAACTTTTCCCGGTCAAAGAAGCTTCTGGCAGCGGACCAAAATTATGCGGATGCTGCGCGTGGTCGAGAATATTCTCTCGGTAGAGTTCGTCTTCAACGTGGGTAGCGGGGTGGGAGAGCATACGAGTTACAGCGGGAAAATGGTGCGAGCGGCTTGCAAGCCTTCCACTAAACGGTCGATATCTTGTTCGGTGGAATACACACCAAACGAAGCGCGGACGGTTCCATTCGGCAGGCCAAACGCGGCGTTCAACGGCATCGTGCAATGATGTCCAGCGCGGATCGCAATCTGAGAACGATTCAGAAGCTCGGCGGCGTCGTGGGGGTGCAAGCCTTCTAACGTGAATGAGAGAGCACCCATCCGACGTTCCGCATCGTCTGGTCCAATCAAACGCAGACCAGGAACGGCTTTCAATTTTGGAATCGCGCATGCGGTGAGGGCACGGTCATGTTCCGCAACCGCATCCATCCCAATGCCTTCCAAATAGCGCACGGCAGCACCAAGTCCAATCCCGCCAGCAATATTCGGTGTACCCGCTTCAAACTTCCACGGAAGCTCATTCCAAGTCGAAGTTTCTACCGTGACCTCACTAATCATGTCGCCACCAAACGCAGCCGGTTCAATCTTCAACAACTGCTCTCGCTTGCCATAAAAACCGCCCGTTCCGGTTGGGCCGTACAACTTGTGTCCGGAGAACGCGTAGAAGTCACATCCCAACGCCTGCATGTCTGCACGAACGTGCGGCATATGTTGTGCACCATCCACAACCACCACTGCTCCGTGTGCATGGGCGAGTGCCGCTAACTCCGCAACAGGTTGAACGGTTCCTAACGTGTTGGAAGCCGCAGAGAACGCAAACACTTTTGTGTGCACATTCAGTTTCATCTTCGCATCCGCCACATCAATAAATCCTTCCGGTGTGACGCCGACCGTCACAAATGTGAGGCCGAGTCGTTTTGCTGCCTGCTGCCACGGCACAAAGTTACTATGATGCTCGAGCAGAGAAACCACGATCTCATCGCCAACTTGCAATGGAGCCGTCAGCATCGTCGCAATCATGTTGATCGCAGATGTCGTCCCAGCGGTAAAAACGATTTCATCCGGACCCGACGCATTCAGAAATCGTGCCACATCTGCGTGCGCCTCTTCGTATTTCTCAGAGGCCTGCACGCTCCAGTCGTACAGCCCTCGGTGGATGTTCGCGCGGTATTCCTGGTAGTAGGCGTTCATCGCGTCAACAACAACCGTGGGCGTCAAAGACGATGCGGCCGTGTCGAGATACGTGGAATGCCCAGAAGCAAGAATCGGGAAATCGGCAGCAAGACGAGCGGGATCGAAAGACATGGAAGGCGGCTAAGAAATGGAGAGAGAGGCAAGGCGTTCTGCGAGCGCAGTCTGGAAAACGTCGCGGAACAGGGGATCCGCAATTGCCTCCAAGCCTGCGTGCACATGACCTACAGCAATCAATCGTACCGCTTCAGCGCGCGAAAGCCCACGGCTCATCGTGTAGAAAAGGTCTTCTGGACGAATCCGACCAGTGGAAGCCGCGTGACCACACCGCACGTCACTGTTCCCGATTTCTAACTCTGGAATCGGGCTTGCGTGCGCGCCTGGGGAAAGAAGAAGGGTACGCAGATCTTGCCGCGCATCAGACCCAAACGCACCTTTCGCAATATGCGTGCGACTCCGAATCGCTGCCTGTGCCGTTCCGCCAAGTAAACCGCTCGAGAGAATTCTTGACGTGGTTGAGGGTGCCTCATGCCGCGTTTCCAACGCGAGATCGTAAACGCCGTTTGCGGTATCTGCGAAACATGCAGACAACCGCGCATCGGATCCGGCACCAGCTAACGTGGCACAGGCAGAAGAGCGTGTGACGCCACCACCCAACAAACCAGAAATCGTTTCCAGTCGGCTGTCTTTATCTAGACGAAAACGCAATATGTCGGATTGCCAAGCGTCTCCAAGTGCATCATGAAGCAAAGCAAAAGAGAGACGAGCACCTTCTCGCAAAAACCCTTCCACACTAAGGAGCTGCAGACCGGTCGCGTCTGTACATTCTACAGTCACCGTTGCGCGCGAACGCGCGCCAGCGACAAGGATCAAATGTCGCACGGTGAGCGGTCCGCCAGCAGGCAAGCTGATATGGACAGGTTTTTCCGCGTGCAAATCATCTGGAATATGCAGAACCCAACCGCTTCCAAAGAACGCGGCATGGAACGCTGCCAAACGGTCTTCTGCGAATGGGAAAAGTCTCAAAGCCTCCGCTTCCAAAAGAGTTGCAAGTAGGGGATCTCGCGCGGCATCTGCAAGGGCTAGCAAACGAATCCCTGTTCCACTCGGGCCAAACGCGGCCAGGTCCTGGGAAGATTGCTGCTCGACCGGGTCCAAAACGAAGAATCCTTCCGCATCCGCACGGACACCAACAGATCCATGTTTAAACGAAGGCATCGGGAGTTCGGGCAGTGCAGAAGCAGCTTGCAAGCGTCGATCTAAAAGCCACGAAGGTTCACTCAAACGCGCAGAAAACGTCTCTGCGGCAGCGCGCGCAGCATCAACGGTCATCAACGGCATGGCAGATGCGTCGGTCATCCCACCGCTCCTTCCATCTCCAACTCAATCAACTTATTTAGCTCCACCGCATATTCCAGCGGCAGCGATTTCACAATCGGTTCAATAAACCCAGAGACCATCATCTGCATCGCTTGCTCTTCTGAAAGGCCGCGGCTCATCAAGTAGAAGATTTCTTCCTGCCCAATCTTTCCTACTGTCGCTTCGTGCACCACATCCGCATCTTCTGTATCGATTTTCATCGAAGGATACGTGTTTGATACAGAGATATCGTCGATCAATAAAGCGTCACAACGAACGCTGACAGAACTGTTCTTTGCTTGTGGAGTCACGCGCACTAATCCGCGGTAGGAAGAAATGCCGCCGCCCGCCGAAATACTTTTCGACACAATCATGGAGGAAGTATTCGGTGCGGCATGAATCACTTTCGAGCCGGTGTCTTGGTGTTGACCAGGGCCAGCAAACGCGACACCCAGACTGTCAGACCGTGCACCTTCGCCTACCAAAACACTGCACGGGTAGAGCATGGTGACGCCACTTCCCATGTTTCCGTTGATCCATTCCATGGTGCCGTTTTTCTCCACCAGAGCGCGTTTGGTGTTCAGGTTGTAGGTGTTCTTGCTCCAGTTTTCTACGCTGGAATACCGCACGCGCGCACCTTCTTTGACAAAGATTTCCACGCCCCCTGCATGTAGGGCGTTTTTAGAAAACTTCGGTGCAGAACAACCTTCGATGTACTGCAGCTGCGAACCTTTATCCGCAATAATCAGTGTGTGCTCAAACTGGCCGGCACCGGCAGTGTTCATGCGGAAATACGCCTGCATCGGCACATCCACGGTGACGCCTGGTGGAACATAAATGAACGTCCCACCGCTCCACACAGCTGCGTGCAACATGATAAACAAATGATCCGTGATCGGAATGCAGCGTGTCATGAAATACTCTTTCACGAGCTCAGGATACTTGTGGACCGCGACGTCCATGTTTTCGAAAATCACGCCCTTTTGTTTCCACTCTTCTTTGAGGTTGTGATAGACGACATCAGAGTCGTACTGCGCGCCGGCACCAGCGAGCATTTCTTTTTCTGCCGCCGGAATCCCAAGGCGATCAAACGTTTGGCGAATTTCTGCAGGGACATCTTCCCAGTTGTTTGCTTCTGGTGCATCGGGCCGTACAAAGTACGTAATGGCAGAGAGGTCGAGGCCAGAAAGATCCGGACCCCATGTTGGGAGCGATCCTTGCCGGAAATGTTTTAAGGCTGCTAACCGTTTTTCCAGCATCCAGTCCGGTTCGTTTTTTTGGCGGGAAATTTCACGGACAAGTTCTTCTGACAATCCTTCAGGCGCCGTGAACCTAACGGGTGCAGCGTCTGCATCGTCATACGTCTTCCGCTCAATCGTGAGCGCGCCACCAAACGCCGTCCGCTTCTGTGTGCGACGAGTTGTTTCTTTGGCAGCGGAAGAGGGGAGAGACATGGGATTACGCGGGGAGCTTACAATCCACTTCTGCTGTCCCGCGTGGCGCGATCACATTCCGACACAGCGAAGCACACGTAGAACAAGAAGGCGTGACGGGTGCTTCGGTAGATGCAGAACACGATGCGCAGATACCTTCGACCAAAAGCGACACTTGTTCCGCAACAAACCCGGACCGTGTCGCAAGCATCTGAGCGGAAGGGACCGGAAGAGCATCTGCATCGATGGCGATGAGGCGTTCACAGGAACGGCAGTGGAAGTGATGATGCCGAACGGTCGTCGGTTCGAAGTAGGTCATCCCATGCACAGCAATCCGGCGGATCTGACTGGCCTCTTCCAGGACGTCCAGATTGCGATAAAGAGTGGCTGCGTTCACAGAGGGAAAAGCAGCCTGGGCACGCGTCAAAAGCTCCTCAGCGGTCAGATGAGTGCTGGCCGCTTGAAGGGCCTCAAAAATGGCTTGTCTCTGGGCAGTCTGTCGACGCTTCATAGGTAATGAGAATAAGTATCAATAAACAGATCGAACAAGATAAAGTCAATAGCGGTGCGCTTGACATTAGTATTACAATATGTTATTATAGAAAAAGTAACGATAGTTTTACTTCTAGTCCTTTTACAACCAAGCAAGCAAGACACTGCTTGTAGGTGGCGTCGGAGACATGACGAGTCCCATATATTGGCTCGATTCATGTCCCGGACGCTGCCTGCAACAACAAAGAACAGGAGCACGCAAGCCCACGCTTACGCGGATAGGACCCTCCAGTGTTGGAGACCGTCTAAAGGCCAGTGTTGGCCATTCCGAACGAGCACGGGCATTGGTTCTAGGAGAGAAGACGTCATGAAGTGCTTCACGGTCACCACCTCCGCTGCGACCTCCGGCATCCGCATCAACCCCAACCCCTACCATCACATCCCGGTCGGCGAGTCGGGGCGCGGGCGTAAGCTCGTGCAGGTGCCCCTCGGGCGCCAGGACTACCCCGACGGCTGCGAGAGCCTGACCGAGGTGTCGCTCATGAAGACGGACCGCGGCGGCGCGATCGTCATCAAGCCCGTCGCCGGGGACAAGCGCGCCCTGGTGCTCGTGGACATCCCGGCCGGCTACCGCGGCGGCACGAGCTGGAGCGGGGTCGTCACCGTGAAGACCCCCTGCAAGAAGCGCGGCCAGATCATCTGCGACAACGGGTGCCCGAGCTGCGGGCTCAAGCTGGCGGAGTACGGCATGTTCCACCCCGACGAGGGGATGGCCTACGACTGGCCGGCGTTCGAGACCGCGGAGGGCATCAAGGTCGTCGCCGAGGGAGAGTGCGCGCAGGGCGACGCCGGCCGCATGGGCGGGCACACGGTCCGGCTCCTCATCATGGAGCCCGGGTCCATGTTCCGCGTCAGCCGCTCGGGCCGCCTGTACGGGGCCCCGGGAAAGCGGTACGTCCGCTGGACCGGGACCGAGATGCAGGTCGGAACCTTCGACGAACTCTTCCAGGACAGCATCCAGGAAGAGGCCGC
>CAYJMK010000014.1:8902-11102 GCA_964371425.1 uncultured Candidatus Saccharibacteria bacterium | reverse complement strand
AGGTGGCTTCTGTCGCGCGGAGGTTCTGCTGAAGAATCCTGCGCACGTGAAGTCGACCGGCATCATCGGCGGGGCGGAGATCGCTGTGACGCTCGATGTGGAAGCGTTCGAGCCGAACGATCCGGAACTCCACCAGGAGGCACTGGTCGAAGTCTGCGACATCCATTACGGATGCTGCGTCGAATTCCCGCCGATCGGGAAGGAGAATGTTGGGCACACGGTCGAAACCGTTGTGACCGGCATGTACTTCGACAGTAGCCGACGATTCGAGGTCCGGCTCGTGAGGCAGAGCGGTTTCCAGGGCACCATCCGGTTCTCTGGAGCAGCGTTGCTCTCAAGAACGTACTCCGACTCGCCCTACAGCGCCTGCGGCTATCGGTAGCACGTTCGGTGCACTGGAAAACCCGCGAAACCTTCAACCGGCCCTCGTTCACAAGACGACGGGCCCTTTTCTTGTCCAAACACACAGCAAAAAAACAAACAATCCCAATCCACTCACATAAACCCGACACAACGGTCACCCATGTGCAGCCGTAAACGCAATCACCCGCGAAGGCTTACACGTGGCCAGAATGGCGTCACGGCAAGCGAGTAACGTCGATCCCGTCGTGGCCACATCATCTACCAACAACACAGCACGACCTTCGAAAACATTCGGATCGCGGACAGAAAACGCGGCATGAATATTTTGAGCGCGCCCAGACGGAGCCAAGCCACTCTGTGGTCGCCGATGACGCCGCGCCAACGCATGCGGGAAAACAGGAATGCCCGTTTCCAAACTCACAGCACGCGCAATCAGCTCTGCTTGGTTGTATCCACGCTGATTTTCACGCCATCGAGACAGCGGTAACGGAACCAAAACAGCTCGCTCAGCCTCTGAAATCGTCAAAACATCCCGCACACGCAGCGCCAACAACTGCCCTAGCAACACCCCACACTCCCGATACCCTTGAAACTTCAATCCCTTCACCAACTGCTGCAGAAACGGATCGGCATAGGATCCCAACGCGTAGACATGCAACCCATCAAGCAAGATCTCTTCAACGACACCACCAAAAAACAGATGCTCCGGACACGCCCAACGATTCGGCGCGTGACAGAGCAAACAATGCACCGGAAACAAGAGATCCAACAGCGCACGAAACACCATAAGCAGACGAAAGACGCGGAGCCCTCCGTGGCTCTTAGAGCATCAGTCCAAAAACCTCTCCGCGCCTTCTCTTCAACGGGTAGCAGCCGCTGAACCTGAGTCAATCCTCACTTATCCCGCCGTCACACAATCCAACCGACCACCACAAGCACAGCTTACGCCGCAGCCGTCGCAGATCGTGGAGCACGTGGCAGCAACACTAACCCAGCCGCTCGTTTTGCCACACGGATGATCGAACCAGGCGTCACACGTCCTTCAATCAGCAACTCGGCCAACTGATCTTCAATCTTTTCCTGGATCAACCGACGCAGCGGTCGAGCACCAAACTCTGGGTGGAAGCCATCTTTCGCCAAGGAGTCTTTTGCAGACTTCTCAACGGAGAGCTGAACTTCTTTCTCGGCCAAGCGAGCATTCAACTCAGACAGCTGCAGGTCCACAATGCTGCGAATGGCTTTCTCAGACAGCGGGCGGAACACCAACGTACGGTCGATACGGTTCAGGAACTCGGGGCGGAATGTCTTCGTCAACTCCGCCAAGACCTGCTCACGGTACGCTTCGTACACCATCTCGGAGACACCTCCACCACGGTTGCCTTCTTCGCCAAAGCCGAGCATAGGCTTAGCCACCGACGCCACACCGTTGTTCGACGTCATGATGATGATCGTGTTCTTGAAGCTAATCGTCTTACCTGCTGCGTCCGTCAACATGCCGTCGTCCAACACCTGAAGCAGCAAGTTGAAGATGTCTGGGTGGGCCTTCTCAATTTCATCGAACAGCACCACAGAGTACGGCTTGCGACGAACCTGTTCGGTCAACGTGCCACCTTCCTCAAATCCCACGTACCCAGCCGGCGCCCCAATCATCTTGCTCGCGTTGAACTTTTCGCTGAACTCAGACATGTCGACGCGAATCATGGACTTCTCATTGCCAAACACTTCGCGCGCCAATACCTTTGCCAACTCAGTCTTTCCCACGCCCGTTGGTCCAAGGAACAGGAACGAACCCAGAGGACGATTCGGATGGGAAATGCCCATGCGAGCGCGTTTCACG
>CAYJMK010000014.1:0-8802 GCA_964371425.1 uncultured Candidatus Saccharibacteria bacterium | reverse complement strand
GAACGAACCCAGAGGACGATTCGGATGGGAAATGCCCATGCGAGCGCGTTTCACGACCTTACTCACCGCTTCCACAGCTTCGTCCTGCCCAATCACGTGGCGCTTCAACGTCTCACCCAACTGAGAAAGTCGTGCACGCTCTTCGGCCACCAAGTTTTCAACCGGAATGCCTGTCGAAGCGGCAACCACCTTCGCCACATCCGCTGCAGACAAGCGCGTCCAGGTAGACGGATCCTTCCGTTCTTTCTTGGACTGCATCCGGTTCAATTCTGCGCGCATCAGGCGCTCTTTTTCTTTCAAGATGAGTGCACGGTCGTACTCACAAGCTTCAACCGCACGCTTTTTCCGGGCTTGAAGCGAAGCACACTTGGCTTCCAAGTCTTTGAGCAACTTGGAGAACCCGCGTTCCAGTTCACGAATCTTGATCTGACTAGCCGCTTCGTCGAGCAAGTCGATCGCTTTGTCGGGCAGGAACCGGTCGGCAATATAGCGGTGGGACAAACGCACGGCTGCTTCCACAGCTTCGTCCATAATCCGCAACTGGTGGAATTCCTCGTATTGCTCGCGCAAGCCACTAATCATTTCCACCGCCAATTCAGGAGCAGGCTCTTCCACCACAATCGGCTGGAAGCGACGGGCCATCGCCGGGTCTTTCTCAATGTGTTTACGGTATTCCGTAAAGGTCGTTGCCCCAATCAGACGCACGTCCGTGGACGTAATCACCGGCTTCAACACGGATGCCATGTCCATCGAGCCCGATGCATTGCCAAGACCCATCACCGTGTGGATCTCATCAATAAACAGGATGATGTTCGGGTCGCTCGCCACCTGATCAAGCAACTGCTTCAAGCGACCTTCAAACTCCCCACGGAACATGGTGCCCGCGATCACTTTTGCAAGATCCATTTCCAGAATCCGCTTGCCGCGCAGGACTTCTGGCACAGAGCCTTCCGCAATGCGGCGCGCCAAACCACGAACCAACGCGGTTTTACCCGTGCCTGGCTCACCAATAATCATCGGGTTGTTCTTGCTGCGGCGGCCTAGCACGTTCGTAAACCGGGCCAACTCTTCTTCACGGCCAATCAACGGATCCGTTTTCGCAACGGCAGCTTCAGCCGTAAGGTCAACACAGAATTCGGCCAAGGAAGCACCAGCGGCAGCGGGAGCACCCATCCCCATCGGTCCAGCAGAAGCAGAAGGCGATACAGCCGCGTCGGTCCCAATCGCTCCGTACAACTCGGCGATCTCGCGGAACTTTGAGGAGCCTTCCATGGCTTCCGAAAGCTGTTCACGAAGCATGCCCATGTTGGTCCCAGCAGCAGCAAGAGCTTTACCACCTTCCGATTCGGGGGTTTCCACAATCGCCACCAAGACATGTTCGGTGCCCACAAACGGATGTTCCTGCGCTTCGGCCAAAATCATCGCCTTCAAAAGCACATCTTTTGCCTCATCAGAGAGGAGAGACAGGCGTGCGCGCATCTCTTCCTGCTTCGGCTGACGCTCCAAAGCCGCCAAAATCGAAGCCAAATCTTCAGGGTCAGATTTCTCAGGAACTGGGACATCCAAGCCAAATGCGTCAGAAGAAACACCAGCTCGCTTCAGGAGTTCGGACGAAATCGTGCCTTCCTCAAGCAGTAAGGCATACAAAATGTGCCGAGAGTCGACGGTTGGAGCTTCCGTCTTAAGGGAGAGCTCACATGCGGCCGTCAGGGCTTCCTGAAAGCGGGACGAGAACAGCTCAAAGAGTGGCGGGAATTCCGGCAGGGAAGAGGTCATTTGATGGTGTTGTTTTTTGTATTCGCTTACCCTCTCTCAAGCGATCTAGGCTTATATTAGCACTATTTTCGCCCTCTTTCAATGGCACGGATGGGGATAAAGTCAAATTGCGCTCTAAGAGAAGCTTTCGTACGGTAAAGACATGCCAAAAACGACTAAAAACCCAGACGAAGCCAAGTTACGAACCATCGCCTATCGCATTTTGGGGATAAGAGCTCATACAAAGGCCAAGTTAGAGGCAAAATTGCAGGCGAAAGGGGGATCACAGACAGACATTCAGGCGATTTTGGAAGAGATGGAACGCCTCGGCTACCTAGATGACGCTCAAACAGCGCAATCACGCATTGAAAGCATGCTCCGCAAGCGTGCCTGTGGTCGGGCGCTGATCAAAGCCAAGCTCAGAGAAGACGGTGTGCCCACAGAAATAGCGGAACAAATGCTGGAAGAGGCCTACCCTCCAGAAAAAGAAGCAGAAATCGCTCAACGGGCGCTCGAAAAATGGCAAACAGGACCAGGGCGAGGGAAACAAAACCCGTATGCGGCAGCCGGACGTCACTTAGCCACGCGCGGGTTCCCGGAAGGACTCATCCATACGCTCCTCGCAGAAGCGAGCATTGATCGCTGGCAAACAAACACAACAGAAGAAGGAGACGAACCAGAAACGCCCGAATCGCCAGATGTGGAGAACGACGACATCGACTGAAGGATCTTTCTGCGCGAGAATAGAAAAACAAAACGCATATGGGACTTTTTTCCTCCGATCGCACGCTCGGCGTAGACGTCGGAACATCCAAACTTAAAGTCGTTGAGCTCAAAAAAGCCGCCGGGGGGAAGGCGGAGTTGTCGACCTATGGCATGGCCGCGATTCCTCCGGACGTGGTGCGCGCCGACTCGGACACATCAAACGCTCAAGTCTCCCAAGCGCTCAAAGCCGTGCTGACAAAAGCGCGTATTCGTGCGAAGCGCGTCTATGCATCGTTGCCAGGATTTTCAGTTTTTTCGCAGGAAATCGTTTTACCTGGAACAGGCTTCGCCAAAAACGAACTCAACCGCATCGTGAAGCAAGAAGCTGGCCTACACGTGCAAGGAGACCTCTCACAGATGATTTTAGATTGGGAGATTCTAGAAGACATTTTGCCACCCGGAGCACCAAATCCTACACACGAAGAAACAAAAGTCCTTCTCACAGCCGCTCCACGAGCCGTGGTAGAACGCTATGACCGTATTTTCCGCAGCGCCGGACTCGAACTCGTCTCACTAGAAACGGAATCCATGGCGCTCGTCCGCTCACTGATTGGGCGCGACCGTTTGCCAGCCATGATCGTTGATATTGGTGCCACAGCGACAGATATCATTGTGGTCGAAAGCGGCATGCCGCGGTTTACACGTACACTAGACACGGGTGGACTCGCCATGACGCAAGCCATCGCGAAAAGTCTGCAAGTGAGTTTTGAACAAGCGGAACAATTCAAAAAAGATGTGGGGCTGCAGTCAGGACAGCAAACGAGTCAGACCAACACAGGGACACCTCAAGGTATGACACCGATTGTTGACCAGATCTTGAAAGAAATTGGCATCGTACTGGCACGCTTCAAGGAACAGCGGGGCATACCAATGGAGCGGATCGTTCTGGCGGGTGGGGCAGCAAAACTCATCGGGTTTGACACGCTCCTCTCAGAGCGCCTCAACATCCCCGCCGCCATCGGAAACCCGTTCGCGCGCGTGCTGCACGAGCCAGAATTGGATACACTACTCACAGATGTTGGGCCAGATCTAGGTGTCGCCATTGGCCTCTCAATGAAAGGCATCTACTGATCTCCACTGCTTCACCACGAATATATCGACTATGTCGGACACAAAGCCCACACGCACGATTCTGATTGTAGAAGACGACTCGTTCCTTCTCTCCATGTACGTGACCAAGATGGAGATGTCGGAATACAGCGTCTTGCAAGCGGTGGATGGAAAACAAGCGCTCAAGTTGGCACTCGAAAAAATGCCGGATCTGATCCTGCTCGATATTTTACTTCCAGCAATGGACGGCTTTGAGGTGCTCAAAGCGCTCAGAGAAAACCCAAAAGGCAAAGATATGCCGGTCATTCTCCTAACCAACCTGGGCCAAAAAGAAGAAATTGAAAAAGGGTTGGCGATGGGTGCAAGCGACTACCTAATCAAAGCGCACTTCACACCACAAGAAGTGATGAGCAAAATTGAAAAGGTCCTTTCAGAAAAGAAGAAAACCGTCTAGCGATTGTTATGGCTGGAATCCTTTCTGCCAGTATCGATGCGGTTCTTGAACGTGGGGCGTCCGACCTCCATTTTACGGTAGGTCAGCCGGTCCGTATTCGCATCGATGGCGCCATGCTGGTCTTACGGCCGGAACCGATCACAGCAGCAGACATGGAAACGATTCTGAAAGATCTCTTACCGCCGACAAAACAGCGTGAGTTAGAACGTGATCGCTCCGTCGATGTTTCGTATGCGGTCGATGGCAAAGCTCGGTTCCGTGTGAACGCGTATTTTTCAGGAGGTGTCACAGCAGCAGCACTGCGTCTGATTCCTGCAACAATCCAAACGCCATCCGATCTTGGATTACCAGATGCCGTTGTGGAATTGGTGGCTTCAAAGCAGGGGATGATCCTTGCTGTGGGTCCAGCAGGTCAAGGGAAAACCACAACAATTGCTTCATTAGTCGAAGAAGTAAACCGCACACGCGAAGGGCACATCATCACCATTGAAGATCCCATTGAATATTTATTCGTCCCAAAAAAATGTCAGATCAATCAGCGTGAAATTGGCCAGGATGCAAAATCTTTTCCGCATGCGTTGCGGATGGCGCTGCGCCAAGACCCAGACGTGGTGTTCGTCGGAGAAATGCGTGATCTCGAAACCATCACGGCTGCGATCACACTCGCAGAAACAGGTCACCTGATTTTTTCCACACTGCATACAAACGACGCGGCCCAAACCATCGATCGTATGGTTGACGTCTTTCCACCGCATCAGCAGCAACAGGTTCGCTTGCAGTTGGCAGATTCACTCGTTGGGATTGTGTCGCAACGTCTCGTGCCAAAAACAGACGGAGGACGCGTGCTCGCTTCGGAACTCTTGATTGCAACACCGGCAGTACGCAACTTGATTCGCGAAGGCAAGGCGTATCAAATCAAAAACGTGATTCAAACAGGTGCAGAAGAACGCATGTACACCATTGAGATGTCGCTCGCGGCCCTTGTGAAAGCCGGAGCGATTACAGAAGAGACGGCGTATGCGTATGCACTCGATCGAAAACAACTCGCAAACTTGCTCTAACAGTCATTGGCGAGAAAAAATGTGGGGATAATTACGCAGACGTAAGCCATCCCTTGCTATACTTCGCTCACGTTATGATTGCATCATATCGGGAAAGGAGGCGAATCCCATGAAGAAAAAAAACGAAAAGGGCTTCACCCTCATTGAACTCCTCGTTGTTATCGCGATCATCGGCATTCTCGCCGCGATCGTGCTTGTCGCGTTGAACAGTGCTCGTGAACGAGCCCGTGACGCGCGTCGCCAGGCTGACCTGAATGCGATCAGTCTTGCACAGACCCTCTGTGCGGATGACACGACGTGTGGTGGTGGTGTAGCGGCTTACGCGAACACACAGGTAGAGCTCGTCGCAGAAGGGTTCCTCGGCAAAGTCGCAACCGATCCTTCTACAGAGGCGGCATACCATGCTGATGGTGTGGCTGCTGGTATCATGAGCGCGGCTGCTGGACCTCCTCCAACATGGTCCGTGTGTGCGGACTTTGAAGCACAGGACGGAGCGTTCGTGTGTAACGAGTCAGGTTGTCAAACCGACGCAGCGTTGGTTTGTAACTAGTTCGTGTCCGTGTTTTCGAACGGTCCTCCGTTCCTACCGATAGGGCATGCATGTCCTGTCGGAGGGAGCAGGGAACTTCTCCCGCTTTTTCTCCGGACCTATCTTCGGAGTGATTATCTATTTATAAGGCTTCCTTATGGAACAGCAGCCCGGTTCGATGCCAACGCCTACCGCAGCAACTCCAAGTGCAATGCCAGCCACTCCGGTGGCGCCAGCAGGAATGCCAGCAGCGGCTCCACAAAAGAAAGGAAGTAAAGTGCTTGTGATTGTTTTGAGCATTCTTGGTGGATGTCTGCTGATTGCTGTCGTGGGTGCAATCGCTATTTTCTACACAGCAAAGAAAACAGTCGATTCAGCGATTCAAAGTATCGAGAGTAATCCTGACTATCAGAAAGCACAAGATTTGAAGAACGATGCCTCTTCCTACGGAAATTCCTATAGTGTAGATGGGACAACAGACAACTCAGCGACAGACCCAAGTGATCCATACAATCTGAAAAGTCTCTTCAATGATGATTCTACAGATGACAGTACAACAACGATCGACAGTCCCGGAACAGACCGTGGGTCTGATCGAGATGAAACAGACGACAGCTCCGTGACGAACGGGTACTAGAAAGACGCGGTATCGGAAACGACATGTCAGATGTGCTGATTGCCGCAGTCGCTGTTTTGGGTCTCGTCGTGGGAAGTTTCCTCAACGTGGTCATCTTCCGCCTCGCCTCCGGCGAGGCGGTTGTTTTTGGCAGATCACATTGTGTGCAATGCGGCAGTATGTTGAGGGCTCGTGATCTGATTCCGGTCGTATCGTTTTTATTGCTACGCGGGAAGTGTCACTCCTGCGGAATAAAGATTTCGTGGCAGTATCCGCTCGTTGAGTTGGTGACAGCACTCTTGTTTGTTGGACTGTACCTTTGGGTTGAGAGAAATTTTGGTTTCATCGAAGGAGTATTCTACGGCTTCCTGAGCATTCCCTTTCCATTTCCATGGGGGGATTGGAGCTTCTATGCGGTCGCGTTCGTACTGTTACTGACACACGCATGTCTGCTATTGGTGCTCTTCGTCTCGGACTTGAAACGCCAAATCATTCCAAACAAAGTGCTCTGGCCAGGAATCGTTCTTGCAACGATAAGTCTTCCGTTCTATGCGCCTCCGTTTGACATTCGCATCTACGATCTTCTTCTTGGTGCTGCTGTGGCAGGTGGCTTCTTTCTTTTGCTTCACGTGGTCTCAAAAGGAAAATGGATCGGCTTCGGAGACGTAAAACTCGGCGTCTATCTTGGGCTTCTGATTGGATTTCCGCGCATCCTCGTTGCCCTCATGTTCGCATTCATCTCTGGAGCCGTTATAGGTGTCGCGCTGATCCGGTTGGGGAAAGCAAAATGGGGCGGCAAAGTACCGTTTGGACCGTTTTTGATCGTCGGAACCGTCTTCGCCTGGCTCTATGGAGAAAGAATCGTGGGTTGGTATCTCAACTTGTTGGCCTAGTCTGGAATCAGGCCCTACTCAATCGTTTTCAACGTTTCTTTGACGACACCATCCTCAACATCCACTTGATACCAGTGTGGAAAGGAGGGGAGTCCGAGCGATCCAACATTCCTTTCAGATCCACCGCCGCCCGTGACTAAGACCGGTACACCAGCAAGATCGTAGCGGAAGGTAGAATGAATGTGTCCGGTGTAGAGACGCAGTTTTTCGTGCGTGGGAGCATCGCGCAGAATCTGTTCAAAACGCACATAACTCACATCCGCTGCACCAACGGTCCCGTCGAAGTAGCCAAACGCTGCGGCATACGGAACCTTCACAGGTCTGTGCATCCCAAGGATGATCGTGCTCGCGGTTTTCGCGCGCGGGGAAGAAAGTTCGCTTTCAAGCGCGCCTAACGCAGCACCTGAAAAGCCAATCGTATTATCGGCATTGTCCAGCAGGACGAATAACACCGAGCCTACTACAAACACTTCCGGTCGAGGACCAAAATGCGTCGTAAAGAGGGAGGGATCATAATCACGCCCAGTCTGAGACGAGGGCTGGAGGAGGTCGTGGTTTCCGGGTACCATGTGCCAAGGAAATCCCGTGGTTGCGGTGAATCTGGCAAAAGCGTCATACGCGTCAGGCGTTGCGCGATTCGCAAAGTCGCCTAAATGCAGCGCAAACGCAACCCCTGATTTCTGCATCTCATTCGAGAGAGCGCGTAGCGTAGGAGCATCCGACGACTCTGCATCGTTCTCAGAATCCGAGACGATCCCAAATCGGAGGGTCTCAGAAGGAGTCGAGACAGAAGGAGATGTCGCCGGAGCAGAGACAGAAGGTGCCTCCGCAAAATCCCTCTTCGCGCCTTGAAGAGCTGGCAGAATCAGAAAAACGAACGCCGCCACGGAGATCGAAGCCGAAAGACTCAGAAACAGGAGGAGACGAAGTGGACGAGGCATAGAAAAGGTCGAGCTAGCGTAGCATGATCACCCCCATGAACAGACGAGAGGCAGAAGCGCGGGTTGCGCGCCTGCGGAAAGAAATTGATCGCCATCGGTATCTGTATCACGTGCTCGACAAGCCGGAGATTTCAGATGCGGCGGCTGATTCGCTTAAGCATGAATTGCAAGAACTGGAGCGAGCGTTTCCAGAACTAGTGACGCCGGATTCACCTACACAACGCGTGGGAGGGGTAGCATTATCCGCGTTCAAAAAGGTCAAACATGCAGAGCGAATGCTTTCGCTCACAGATGTTTTTGAGTTCGAAGAACTGGAAGCGTGGGAAAAGCGCATGGAACGGTTTTTGAACACGGAAAAAAGTTGGACTTACTACGTAGAATCTAAGTTAGATGGGCTAGCGGTTTCACTCGTCTACGAAAACGGGTTGTTTGTTTACGGTGCGACGCGTGGAGATGGTGTCACCGGCGAAGACATCACACAGAATCTCAAAACGATTAATGCGATCCCGTTGCGTTTGTTAAGCGAGAAACTACCGCACAACTGGAAACTGCCAGCACGTGTTGAAGTCCGCGGCGAAGCCATTATTTCTAAAAAAGATTTTGAGGCAATCAACGCTGAGCTTGTTGCAAAAAGGGAGCCGGTGTTCATGAATCCGCGCAATGTCGCAGCGGGAGCACTACGACAGCTCGATCCTAAAATCACGGCTTCGCGGAAGCTCGATTTTTTCGCGTGGAATG
>CAYJMK010000013.1:0-11122 GCA_964371425.1 uncultured Candidatus Saccharibacteria bacterium | reverse complement strand
CTCAATCTGTTGATGAATTTCAAAAAGGATTAATGCCACTCTTCGGAGAGATGCCAGAAGCAAATACAACAATTCCTCATGCAAGGGATGTCACCATCAAACGTTCTGGGCGCTCAGATAAGGCGTCGATTCGAGCGTATTTCAACACAGTGGGTGTTGTCCTGGCAAAATATGCGCCTGCACAAGATATGTCCGCATTTATTGTACTCACTCAAAGCACGGACGTACGTTCAAAAGAGACGCGCGTAGATATTGTGCGGCGAGCCAGAAACCTTCTTAAAGAGTTCAAAGAAATTGAGGTACCAGAAGACGAGGAGATCATTCAACTACATACAGAAACACTGCAAACGCTTATGGCCGCCGAAGATCTCTCAGGGAAGTTTGAACGCGTAGACTTAACAAACACTGCAACATTACAGGAAGTCCTGGCACTCATGCAGTCGGTACAACAACTAAAAGGGAAATTAGAGACCGATATTCTCCCACGTGTACAATCTGTCGCTGACAAACATGGATTTGAAATCCCGCAAACACTCGGGGCCTTCATACGATGAAGCTATGATACGTCGCTTTTTCATTGTCCTACAACTCGTGATCGCCGTTTTTGTTGTTTCTGGTCTAGGTATCCTGACAGAACCAGCGCCGGCAGAAGCAAAACTTTCACAGAGCAACACAGAAGCTACAATTGTCATTGGGGGAGCGTTGTTAGGGGCGTATTTATTTTCGAACGGATTGACCATTTCGGAAGCTGCGACGAACTGGACAGTAGCGGGTGAGGTCATAAATAAAATGTGGTTGGCTGTCTATAAAGGCGTTCTTCTGCCTATTGTGCGACAAGTAATGCTCCAATGGGCTGCTGGACAGAGTGATTTTCCACTCTTCCCACTGAATTTGATCGATTTCTTAGATTACATTGTAGGTACGGCGCTTAATACATTCTTTAATGAAGTGTTCGGTTTTGGTATTTGTGATGGCATTAGATTGAACATACGGTTAGCGATTGCACTCCTCTTCTTCTATGGACCGTTCCGGTTGGATTTTGGATTCAAGGGGTGCAAACTATCCCAGATCATCAAGAGATCGAAATTTGATTTCCAGTGGGACATTCAAATCGGATTATTCAAGGATCCAGCTGCCAGTGATATTGGCTTCTACTTTACTGCAGCAGATGAGGCACGTGTTGCTGCGGGACAAGGAAAGGAAAGTGTTCTGACCGATTTCTTTGCATCAGGTGGTGTACTCTCAATGCAGGATTGCAGTAAGGACATTAACGGTAATGGCCAGGGAGGAGATAAGCCAGGTGACTGCCGTGTAACCACACCAGGCGGCATCATGGACGAATATTTGAAGGAGAGCATTACAGGTCCGGATGAGGCGGCAAAAGAATCTGTTTATTCAGCGGATGCGACTGCACTTGGGCTGGAGGCCTTTGCCGTATATGTCAACACATTCATGATGAACAAGCTCCAAGAAATGGCAGGAAGCAAGAGCACAGGTGGAGCGTTGAAATATGACTTCGGAGACGGTGTAAAATAATCAATAAAACCTCCGTGTTGCCTCGCGCATTCATGAAGAAAACGGTCTCCAAGAAAAGATTTCTCGGTAAGGGTTCTCCTCGCTGGCGACGACTTTTTTCACATCGTTTTGGATTCCTGCTGACACTGTGTGTTTTGCTCAGTGCCTCCATTCCATTTACTGGACATGCGGGAGAGACAGCTGGACGGTTCATTCTCCAGATTCTTGCCTTCCCACTTATGGCATGGGTGGCTGTGATAGGTGGGCTCCTCTGGGTGTGTGGCTATGCGATCACATTCCTGTTGAACGCATCGTTCGACGTCGTCAATTACCTCCCTGTAACGGTCGGCTGGCAGACCACGCGTGATGTCATCAACATGATGGTGGTTTTGTTCTTACTCGTCATCATCTTCGCAACGCTTTTCCGAGTCGAGCAGTACTATAAAGGACTGTTACCACGTCTCATCTTAGCTGTGGTTTTAGTGAACTTCTCCAGAACCATCACGTCGGTGCTAATAGAGGCATCAAACGTATTCACACGTTCATTCATGCCTGAGGCGTTGCGTGGGAAATTTACAGAAACCATGCTCGGTGCCATGGGTATAGGAGATTTCTGGAATATTACACCAACTCAGAAATTTGACACCCTGGATGCATTCACTGGACTCCTTTTTAATGTGATCGTCTTCACAGCCATTCTTTTTGCGTTTTTGGGCATCATGTTGATGTTCTTCACGCGGTTGGTCGCACTGATGTTTCTCACGATTCTATCGCCCATCGCATTTTTGTTTAATGTTCTCCCAGCCACAAAAGAATATGCGAACATGTGGTGGAAATAGTTTACCAAATGGCTTATTTACGGGCCTGTAACCGCCTTTTTCCTTCTCTTGGCGCTGCGTGTCGCAGAGGCAGAACGCAACCAGATCTTAGGAAACGCGATTAACAATTATCAGCAACCATTCATCCAACAAAAGTCGATTGGTTCGATTATTGTTTTGATTCTCATTCTAGTGCTTATTTTTGCTGCGCTCGTCGTGGGCAAAAAGATGGGTGTGTACGGAGCAGAAGCGGCGATGAAACTCTCGAAGTTTGGGGCTTCATATGCTGGCAGAAGGGCACCAGGATTCTTCAAGGGGGCGGCGGGGCTGAGAAATAAGGGCTTGGGCCTCACAGGGCGCGCGCTGAATGCCCTTACAGGAGGTCGTGCGGGTGCAGGCTTGAATGCAGCCGCTAACCTTCTTCGGGGTGGGAGATTAGAGAAAGCGGCTGGAGCGTTTGGGAATTCACGATTTGGCCGCTATGCGAAGAACATTGGAGCGCGTACAGGTCTGACAAGTGCGCTCACACGCGGAGATATTGGTGGCATGATCAAAAACGCAACCGTTTTGCCGCAGGCCATTCTGGCGCGCATGAAGCGTTTGTCAGATTCGCATTACGACCCAGCGACGGCGTACGCTCAAGACATGGTGAACGCGATTTCGGGAGAGAACACGAACTTTGGCGACCGTAAAATGAAAGAACTCGCAGCGAAAAAGGAAAGAGAGATGGACGCAAAGACAAGTCCAGAGCAGGTTAAAAACCTTTTGAATGCTAAGAGCTTCTCTGACGCCTTTGCTTCGTTCATGGCGCTTGCGAAAGACAACAACCTCAATGACGCCTTGAGTTCTAGTCAATTCTTCGACTCACATCGTCCTGAGCTCATTCAGGCAGCTCAAAATGAACACATCTTCACGCCACAAGGGGATGAAAATTTTAAGGCATTCATGGCAGACCAGTCAGACGTGGCCGATCTTCAGGGTCGGTTGGCCGATGCAGATACAGCCCAGGCAACACGTGATGAAATTAACAAGCGTTGGGCGGCTGATGCAACGCATGGGGGAACCTTCAAAGACTCATTTGCCGTTTCGGAAACCTCTGAACCAGTCTTCACGCCGACGCTTGCTAAGCACGCCATCGCAAATGAATTCAAGAAAAAAGGCGCAACAGAAGATCAGGCTGTGATGGCGCTTTCTCAAATCAGCGAAGTCATGGGAAACGGTGGGTTAGTGACCTCCTACGGAATGACGACCTACGATCCAAAACAGCACAAGCTCCGACGCACGACAAAAGAAGAACAGGCTGGCGTCATCGACGACAAACTTCGAAAGATGGGCAGCCGGAGACTGATGGAAACCATGCACTCCAACGCCCTTGGAACAGAAAAAGATGGAGTGTTCCAAGGCTTCAACGAATTTGCACCGAATGTCCTTAACAACATTCCTGGAAGTACCATCAAAGATTGGGGCAACTTCTCTCGGGCTGACATGCGTGATGTGTTCATGGCCCAAGTCAAGGTGGGTGGAAAAGACGTCGCGCTCCATGAAATCGCGAAGCAAGGAACAATTGACGAATTGGACGCAGAAGATCCAAGTTCAGAACTGGGTGCTTTACTCAGTCAGGTCAAACGCTTAGAGGGTGTTGCCAAGGCACCTCCAAAAGGGACCAATCTACAGAAAGTGCAGCGAGACCTCGCAGCCCTTCGAAAGAAGCGAGACAATTACTACAAGCGTATGGTGGACCGACTAGCGGGGGCGATGGCGGCAGAATTCCTACAATCGAAAAAAATGACGGGTATTGATGGAAAAGAAATAACATTTAGCGGGAAACTAGAAGACATCCAAAAGGCGGCAGCGGATCATCTAGAAGACCAACTCAAGGACACAAAACATGCGACTCTCCGTGCACGGTTAGTGGCTGAAAAGATCATCAAGCCGTAGGTTGAAAATCGACCAACACTGTTTATGTCTCTCCTGAAATACCACCAGCCTCTCCCAAAGAACCTGCAAGATCAGCAGGCGGCTGCAAAGATCCAGACGATTGCGGCGGACTTTTCACGTAAACATGAGGTGGAAGGCAGCATCGAGCTCCTTCGTTATATTGTGGAGCAAGGGAAAAACGAAGCGCTGACCCGGCCATCACTACAAAAAGCAATCGCGAGGTTACAACTTACAGCTCTGCCATCTATCCGAGAAGCGGATTTCTACAAATTCTTCGAAACGAATGTCATCGGGTTCTTGCCGGAACCAGATATCGACGTGTTCATGCAAATTCGGACACGCATGATTGCGACCTGGCCTACTAACCGTGACGAAAAGAAAGAGGAGATACGGCGTTCGCTTGAAAAGAATAAGGAGACAATCGGAAAGGAAGCATTGCCGGCAGTACAAGGTGGATCGCCCATGGCTCCAACAGGCGGCAATTGGATTCGTGCCTATCGCCAGCAGGTGGGAGCAGGGGAACATAACAATATTGAACGCAGTCGGTTCCTTTTCAGTCATCCGGTGGCGAGCAAACTTCCTATCCCAGATCGTGACCTGCTTGCAGATTTTCTCTACCTCTACGACCTTCTAAAAGTTCCAACAGGAACCATCGGTGCGATCGATATGATCGATATTTCACCGTGGATCGCAATCCAAGAGGGGCCCATTGAAGAGACCTTCGACGAAGTGGAGGAACGGCGCAAAAAGGAACGTATGCGTCGTCAGCAAAGAGGACAAGTCACGGCCGCTCCAGAAGCAATCGAAGCGGAAGTGGCCGCAAATAAGCCGGTTCAGCCAACAACAACTCCTGCGTCGAGGCCAATGATCAAGCCATTGACGGCGCCACAACCAGTTTTGAAACCCATCGCTGTACCACGAACGCCTACGGGGCCGAAGCTGATTCCACTCAAGAAGCCTCTTCCGCCTGTCGCGCAAGCGCAAGCGCAAGCGCAAGCGCCAAAACCGGTGCAAACACCTGCGCAGCCTCCACGTCCGATGGACGCAGCGGCACGCACAGCTTCTCTCGCAACCGGAAAACCGTTACAAGCCGCACTTCCACCCAAGCCAAAGCCATTGCTACAGCCAGAACCGTCAAAACCCCCAGTGATATCTCCTCCCACGGCAATCGCGATACCTTTCCAAGGCCTGAAAACGATCCAAGACATCAGCATGCTCAACCTGGCAGCACTGCGCGCCACGCCAGAAGGTTCAGCGAACGCGCTCAAACAAGCCGCCGTCCAAGCACGAAAACTTCTTGCTGCGTCCCCCAAAGACATCGCGAAAGCGCGTGAACTCTGGAAAGCGACAGATGCCTACAAGCTCTATGTCGAAATCGGTAGTGCAAGTATTGGTTCGTCTAAGAATGCAGCGCAGATGATGGAAGAACGAAGCCAACTCAAACAGCCAACCCTGACACCGGAAGAATTTGAAGCCGTCGCAGAGCTTGGACGAGCTTTCAGCGCCTAGTTCAGGCACACACTGCGCTACACTAGGGCTACCAACATGCAATACGCCGTTCCTCAATTCATTGAAATCGAAGATAAAGTTGTTGGGCCGCTCTCCGTGAAACAGTTTGCGTACGTGCTCGGAGGGGGACTGTTCTTAGTAGCAATGTCTTCGATTGTCGACACGGGCCTCCTCATCTTCCTCGGCGTGATTGTGGCGGCGATTGTGGTGCCACTCGCGTTTGTGAAGATCAACGGCCGCGAAATGCCAAAGGTGGTGGTGTCGCTGTTCAACTTCGCTACAAAGCCTCAGGTACGTTTGTGGGCGAAAGACTTCTCCGCAAAACATATTTCCATTAGTGATCTTGCACAGCGCGCGTCTACACACGAAGAAGGTCCACGCATCAAAGCGCTCGACCGAAGTCGTCTCGCAGAATTAGCTTTACAACTCGATACTGCAGGAACCAATACCTATGCCGAAGCAGAACCCCAAGCCATCGACTTCTAGCCCGTCCTCGCAACCGCGCGAGACCATGGCGCACGAAGGACTTGCAAAGAAAAAGCAGGCAGCTTCGACGCAGAAATTCCTTAATTTCCAGGCGATCCGGGATGGAATTGTGGTGCTCAACAACGGCAATCTTCGCGGAATCGTCATGGTTTCTTCGGTCAATTTCTCACTTCTGTCCTTTGAAGAGCAAAAAGGAAAAGTATATGCATACCAAGATTTCCTCAACGGTCTCGAATTTCCGATCCAGATTTTAGTGCAGTCGCGCACGCTAAATATTCGCCGGTACCTTGAAAAAGTCCGCGAATCGGCTCGTTTGCAAGAAAATGATCTTTTGCGAACACAGATGGAGGAATATCAAGCATTTATTGCGCAGATGGTGGAGCTTGCAAACATCACCTCCAATCATTTCTACGTCACGATCCCGTTTACAGCGGCGCCAGGGAAGGTCAAAGAGGGCATCTTCTCTAAATTGACAAGCTTTGCGAGTCCAGCCGGAGAAATCAGCAAAGAGCGCGACGCGTTTGGAAAAGAAGCGCGTGAATTGCAATTGCGTGTGAACGCGGTGATTGGAGGATTGCGGGGTGCGGGGTTGCAAGCGGCACAACTCACAACGCAAGAGATCGTGGAGCTGCTCTACACTTGGTACAATCCAACCACCGGAAGCGCGCAGATGCTCGCTTCCCTTGACCAGCTTCGGATTGAGCGCGCATGACCAAAGACGAAACCAAAGCAGCGGAAGCGGCACCAGAAGGCGCTCTCTCCGTCCAAGAAGATCCAAAAGCAGCAGCAGGCATTGCAGCACGTCTGAAGTCCGTCTTTCGTCGTGCGCCATCGCCACACACGGAAGCTGAACCAGTCGAAGGTAAAACAGACGGGGCACTGATTGATGACGATGAAGCCGATGCAAAGGCAGCCGGCAAACACGGGGGAATGTCGCAACAAGAAAAAGAAGAACTTCTCAGACAAGAAGGCTTGTATCGCCAAGGCGTTGTTTCTGCGCGTGACCTGATTGCGCCGGCGGCGATGCAGATTCAGCCAGAATTTCTTCGCCTCAACGAGAAATACGCACGCAGTTTCTTCGTGTTGTCCTACCCACGCTTCCTTACGACTGGCTGGTTCTCGCCGATTGTGAATCTTAACTACGAGCTGGATGCATCGCTCTACGTGACGCCTGTCTCTTCCGAGCGCATTCTAAAAACACTCCGAAACAAAGTCGGTCAGGTGCAGTCGGCCATGTCTGCCAAGCAGGATAAGGGTGAAGTCCGCGACCCCATGTTGGAAACAGCCCTTTCAGACGTGGAAGAGCTGCGAGACAAACTCATTCAAGGCACCGAAAAATTCTTCCACTTGGCCGTGTACGTCACGGTCTATGCGGATACCACGGACGAGCTGGAAGACATGAGCAAAGAGGTCGAAAGCTTGCTCGGGCAAAAATTGATTTATCTCAAACGTGCCATTTTCCAGCAGGAACAGGGGTTCAACACCACCCTCCCTCTTGGCGACGACGAACTCGACGTGCAGTCGGCCATGAATACGGCGCCGCTCTCTACCACATTCCCGTTTATTTCTGCAGAACTCACCTCAGACACAGGCGTACTCTACGGCGTGAACCGTCACAACAACTCGCTGATCATCTTCGATCGGTTCAGCATGCCGAATGCCAACTCGGTGGTATTTGCTACGTCTGGTGCTGGAAAATCCTACATGGTGAAACTAGAAATTCTGCGTTCGCTCATGTTCGGCACCGATGTGTTGGTGATTGACCCTGAAAACGAATATAAGCATCTCGCGGAAGCGGTCGGCGGAACCTATATCCGTTTGTCGCTCGATTCTGAGTACCGAATTAACCCGTTTGACCTTCCACGAGGCATTGCGGACATGAAAACAGGCGACATTCTACGTTCTGCCGTCATCACGCTAAAGGGCTTGATGGCGTTGATGCTTGGCCGCCTCACTAAAGAAGAAGATGCACTGCTCGACGCCGCGCTCATCGAGACGTACGCATCCAAAGACATCACGCCGTATAGCGACCTTTCAACAGTCACACCTCCAACCATGTCCGACTTCCAGCGCGTGTTGGAAGGCATGAAAGGCGCGGAAGAAATCGTGATTCGGATCAAGAAATACACAGAAGGAACATTTGCGGGCCTCTTCAATCAGCCGACCAACGTCGACCTCGAAAACCAGCTCGTGGTGTTCTCTATCCGCGACTTGGAAGAAGAATTGAGGCCTATCGGCATGTACGTCGCACTCACCTACATCTGGAATATTGTCCGCGCACAGCTCAAAAAGCGCGTACTGGTCGTAGACGAAGCATGGGTCATGATGCAGCACGAAGACTCCGCGCGGTTTATGTTCTCTATCGCCAAACGTGGTCGCAAATACTTCGTCGGGCTCACAACCATTTCTCAGGACGTGACAGACTTCCTCTCGTCCGAATTCGGTCGGGCGATTGTGACGAACTCGTCTATTCAAATTCTACTGAAACAGTCTTCCGCTTCGATTGAGCTGCTGCAGAAAGTCTTCTTCCTCACAGAAGAAGAAAAATACTTACTCTTGGAAAGCCAAGTAGGAGAGGGGATCTTCTTCGCGGGTTCAAACCACGTAGCGGTGAAAGTGGTCGCCTCTTATGCGGAAGACCAGATTGTAACCACAGACCCCAAACAACTTCTCGAAATCGAGGAGCAAAAACACGCCTACGACGCCACGGCTGGCGGGCCTTCGACATCAAATTCAACCCAAACCGCTTAATCGCACCTTTCATACCTCTATGAACGTATCTCGCCTCTTCCCCATGCTTGCAGTAAGCGGTGTCCTCATGCTCGGAGGATTAGGCTGCACAAAAAAAGATACACCAGTTGTAGAGGGCGAAAAAACCTCTGATCTCCCTGCAGAATCAGCCCAGCTACCAAAAACCGGGACGACAGACGGGACAACAGCTGATACGAAAGATTTCACGGTGGATCTAGTTCCAGAAGGTGGGGATCTCTCTGGTTCCGTGCCAGTAAAGGTAGATGGCGACACAGCCAGCACAGACACAACAGAAGACACGGCCGCAGGAACGGACACAACAAAAACAGAAGAGACCACAAAGAAAGATGATCTCTCTGACCTAATCGCGGTGCCGGCAAAGAGCAGCACAACAGGGAAAGATGCAGTGAGTACCACAGAGTCAGAAATACGAACTCTGGCAGAGAAATGGGTCGAAATCTACGGAACGTTCACAAATAAAGATAAAGAGCCCTTCCGTAATTTGAAGGATCTTTCTCCATACGCGACAGAGAAAATGCAAACAGCGATGGACACACTTATGGCTGCCTCAAAACATGATCCAAACGCTGCCTTTTTCGGGCGAACGACAACCGCGCTTTCATCAGTTGTGTTGTCTCAAAAAGGATCGGCCGCTACATTGCTCGTCACCGCCAAGCGAGAAGATATTATCGGAACAAAACCAGCTCCAAAGTCAGTCTATTTTATGATCAGAGTCGAACTCATGCGAAAAGGAGATGAATGGAAACTCGACAGCGTAACCTTTTTCCAGCCGGAAGCATCGTTCTAAAATGTAGTTGTGGCGAACCTTGGAGCGAGTGTCGCACGGAGGGATGAAGAAGTCCGTCGCAGAGCGTCGATGGGAGCGAAAGCATACGTAAAATTAGTAAAAAGCCTCGCGGATGTAGCAGGACGGATCCAAGCAACAGAGGGGAGAAATGCTGATGTAGAGGAAAATGATGGTGAAGAAGCATCTAAGGCACCTGCATCTAGAGAGACAGAGAGTGGAACGAAACAAGAAGGAGGAGGCGAGAAAACATCTCCACTTCGGGACGAATACGCGAACAAACACGCACAGGCAGAGCGAGCACGCGCGGACGCGGAACAAATGCCTGGCGGAAACAGTCCAGGAGCTCTCCCAGCGCTTCCGTCAGAAAATCCTGACGAAGTAGACCCGAAAGCTCTTCAGGACGATGCGGAGCGTGCTCAACAAGCACAACAAACACAACCAGAAGACAAAGGCCGTCCGCTTGAACCGCAATCGTCAAAAGCAGCGGGTGTACCTGCCAGTCCAGCTGCTGCAAAACCAAACAGCAACGATCCGCAGGGCCAACCAAAAAGCGACGAGGATGATCAAGCGCCATCAGACACGCAACAAAGCGACACAGAAGACGCAAATCGAGACGCTGATCAGAGAAAAAATGCGCAGAAACAAGCTCAAGAGCAGGAACGAAGCCGAAAATTACGTGAAGCAAAACGCAATGCAAAACCAGGTGGGCAACCAGGGGTCCCCGGAGAACTTCCAGGCGTCCCAGGAGGCGCCTCGGGAGCAGGTCTGACAGAGGGCCTCCCTGGTGTGGGAGCAGCAGGGGGAACGGGCGCTGGAGCAGCAGGTGCGGCGGGAGCTGTAGAAGGTGGAGCAGGAACGGTCACGCGCCTTGCTCTGCGTAATCCCTATGTGATCGCGGTGATTGCGGCTCTTGCGATGATCCTCCTTCTCATCGTTCTCATCCTCATCCCCACCTTCACGGCGCCGATTGCAGCCTGTACAGTAGGTGCTGATCAGATTCCGGAAGCAATGCGACCAGATTGTACGACGCTGGTCGGAAAATAGAATATCCAAGCTGCAAAAAACGTAATGAACAAGCCATGACTTTTCACTGCAAAAGAAAACGTCTGAATCGAAGGACCACTACGATCTTTTTTATTCTGACACTCTTGATAATGAGCAGTGGCTTGTTCGTTATAAAACAAACAGCCCTTGCCGGGGTCGCTGATGATATCCTGGATGGTATAGGGGATGCGATCGCTCCAGAAATGGATATTTCGAAAGACTAAGAGCGTAAGGTACGTAGTTTTGTGGCAGA
>CAYJMK010000012.1:0-12228 GCA_964371425.1 uncultured Candidatus Saccharibacteria bacterium | reverse complement strand
TCAACCGCGACTTCATTCGACAGGTGAATCAAGAAAAGCGCACCACGATTCTGTTGACGTCTCACTACATGGACGATGTCGAAGCGCTGTGTGATCGCGTGATTGTCATCAATCACGGAGCGATTGTGTATGACGGTGCTCTGGAGGCGCTGAAAGATCGGTATGCAGAACGTAAAGTGCTCAAGGTCACCTTCCACAAACCCGTTCCGCGGGAAGCGTATAAACCGCTGGAGACACTGCTCAATGTCGAGGTGCGTTCACATGAAAAACAAGCCGTTGAACTCCTTGTGCCAAAAGCACGTACCGCAGAAGCAGCCCGCGAAGTCCTTGCTCGGTTTGATGTCGATGACATTTTGATTGACGAGATTGAAATCGAACAGGTCATTCGAAACGTCTTCGCAGAAACGGGGAAAGCGGCCTGATAGGTCTGATTATGACAGGAGAAAACACGACCGTTCTTCTGACCGGTGCTGCCGGCTTTATTGGCTTTCATGTCGCACAAAAACTGTTGCAAACAGGGGTACGCGTCATCGGGGTCGACAATCTCAATCCCTACTACGATCCGTCCCTGAAAGAGCGGCGTGTAGCGATCTTGCGCGAAAAGCCAAACTTTACCCTCCACAAAGCAGATATCTCAGACAAGGAAAATCTCGAAAACATCTTCGCAGCAGAAGAGGGGATCGGAGTCGTCTGTCATCTCGCTGCCCAAGCGGGTGTGCGTTACAGCCTGGAGGATCCGTTCGCGTACGAACGATCGAACATGCTTGGGACACTCACGGTGTTGGAATGTATGCAAAAACAGGGCGTGAAAGATCTTGTGTTTGCTTCGAGCAGCTCTGTGTATGGCGGGATTGCAGAACAGCCATTTCACGAAGAGATGCAGATCAACAAACCCATGTCTTTATACGCGGCGACAAAAGCAGGATGCGAACTGTATGCGCGCGCGTATTGCAGTCTCTACGGAATGCGTGCGGCCGGTCTCCGATTTTTTACAGTGTATGGACCGTGGGGACGTCCCGATATGGCACTCTTCGGTTTCACAAAAGCAATCCTAGCTGGTGAATCGATTGACGTGTACAACAACGGGAACATGAAACGCGACTTCACCTATATTGACGACATTGTGGATGGAATTGTTGCCGCCATCCACAACGTCCCCACATTCACGTTTGAGATCTTCAACCTTGCGTGTGGTCACCCGGTCCCGCTGCTCACATTCATTCGTTGTATCGAAATCGAGACGGGTCTGAAGGCTCAGATGCACTTCAAACCATTACAACCAGGGGATGTGCCAGAAACGGCTGCCGACATTACGAAAGCGCGTCGTCTGCTAGGATTTGAGCCGAAAACGCAGATCCAAGAAGGCGTCGGCGCGTTTGTACGATGGTATCGTGACATTTACAGCAGCTAACGCGTCGGTTTATGGCGTCGACAGCAGCACCAGTAAGACACACACATCCCGCTCTCGTTTTTTTTGGTCGTGAAACACGTCTAGCGTTTCTGTGCGTGCTGTTTGTAGAAGTTGTTTCATTCGCTGCGGCATACCTTCCAACGCTCAACGGAATCGTTTTTGGGATCATCGTTCTCCTCGTCTTCGTGCTGTCTCTCAAGGATCTCTCGTTGGGTGTTGCCGTTGTCTTAGCAGAACTTGTGATCGGTTCAAAAGGGTATCTCTTTTGGTGGGAGATCGGTGAAACGCGCATTTCATTGCGGCTCGGACTCTTCCTAGTTGTGCTAGCAGCATGGGGAATCCACGCGCTCCAAGGGAAAGGAAAAGAGTTCTTCTCAACATCTCTTGCGGACCGATGGGGTGTGCGCATTCGTGGTGTCGCATGGGGAGCGGGTGTGGCCTATTTTCGACATCTTCCTTTGTCGGCCATCTTTCTGGACGCGAACGGATTTCTCTTTCTCGGACTTGCACCCGTCCTCTTTGCCGTCTGCCTCCAACCGAAAGCGCGTACACGTCTTTTAAGAACAATCACAGGAGCGTTGCTCGCTTCAGTGGTAAAAACACTCACTATCCTCTTCTTGTTCTCTCATAAACTCATCGGTGTCACGCCGGAAGCGTATAAATGGATTCGACAAACAGGGGTAGGAGAAATCGCCGACTTGGGCGAATATGTGCGTGTGTTTTTCCAGAGTCACATTTATGGCCTCTTCTTTCTGTTTGTGACAGGAGGAACGTTATTGTCTGAATATCTCCGTCGAAAGAAATCAGATAGGACGGAAACAGAGGGAAAACGTAGTAAAACAGCAACACGGCAGACGATCCAGAAACAGCACAATAAAAAAGACTTCCTCCTTTCTCTCTTATTCGTCGCGAGTCTCCTTATGACGCTTGTGAGTCTCTCCAGAAGTTTTTGGCTCGCGCTCCTTATCACGGGAGTCGTTGCGGGAGCGTTTCTCCTTTTCAAAGAACGTATCGGTTGGCGCGGCGCTTGGGTCACCGCCCTCGGTTTGATCGGCGCAACACTCCTCTCGATCGGCATCTTCTGGGCGACCGTCAAAGTACCGTTGCCAGGTGTGAAAGGCTCAGGTTCTGTTGGACTCATTTCCGAACGCACAACAGAACCTGATTCAGAAGCTGCTGCCGCAAGTCGCTGGCAGCTGCTGCCACAGTTAGCGCAAGCAGGACTCAAGCATGCCATTGTCGGGTCTGGTTTTGGGGCGACCGTTACGTACGACACACTCGATCCACGGTTTCGTGCGGCACATGGAAACGGGAGAATCACCACCTTTTCTTTTGAGTGGGGATACCTCGACCTCTGGTTCAAGATGGGACTCCCAGGACTCCTCGCCTATGGCTGGTTTCTAAGCTTCATCTGGCGTCGCGGTTGGAAAGAAGCGAAAGAGCACACAGGGTGGGAGAGGGGACTCCAACTCGGATTACTCGCTTCACTGATCGCACTCGTTGCGACACATGCGACAACGCCTTATCTCAATCACCCACTCGGAATTGGCTGGCTGCTGTTTGTGGCAACCTTCTGGGAATCGCGTACGTGGAAAGCATTTCAAGAAAAACGCGCCGCAAAACGAATACAGACACTTCCAGAATATCCTTCTGTGGGTGTGCATATTGTCACATTCAACTCAGGAGATGTCATAAAGCCATGCCTTACGTCGGTCTTCGCTCAAGACAAAAAAAACAGGGTTGTCCGTGTGATCGACAACACATCGACAGACACAACGATGAAATGTATTCAGAATAATTTCCCAAACGTTGAAATCACGCGATCAGAAAAAAATCTCGGATTTGGTCCGGGGCATAATCGTCTACTAGAAAATGTTGAAACGGACCTCGTCTTGTTGCTCAATCCAGATACGGAACTGTCTCCTTCTTATATTTCTCAATTGGTTACAGCGTTAAAAGCAGATCCATCTGCCGCTGCCGCGCAGGGCCGAATCCTTCGTCTCAAAAACGGAGAAAAAACAGATGTCATTGATTCGGAAGGGCTCGTCCTGTTACCAACACTCCGTGTCGTCGAGAAAAGAGGAGGGGAACACAGCGACACAGAAAAGAACCAGACGCAAGCGACGCCTATCTTCGGCACAACTGGTGCGGCCGTCTTGATCAGAACAGATGTCCTCAAACAGCTCAAAGCAGAACAGGGAGAAATCTTCGACGAGACTTTTTTCATGTACAAAGAAGATGTCGACCTGGCGTACCGCCTGAATCACCTTAGCTACAAGACCCTGTCTGTGCCAACAGCGCTCGCGTACCACGAGCGCTGGGAAACCGGCAGCTCTGAGCATGCCTCAGCGCAAGAACTTGCTCGGCTCCACCAAGCCAAACCAGCCTGGATGCAGGCGGCGAGCTGGACAAATCATTGGCAAACAATCCTCAAAAACGTCTTTCTTCGAACGTTCGTCTACACCGCTCCACGTTTTCTGGCCATCGAAATCGTCAAGGCTGGCTACCTCCTGATCAGGAAACCTCAGGTCTTTCTGAAGGCTGTCCTTGCCTGCTTCCGGAACCTTCCGGTAACCTTCCGCAAGAGATCGCGGATCCTCCAAGGAACGCGCCAAACCTTTCGTGAACAGAGACAATGGATCACGCATTAAGTTCCATCTTCCAGCGTAAGCTGCCTCGGATCATTACCCCCGAATCGGTTGGGGACTTTTCGCCGAAGGGAAATGTAGATCTCTCCATTCTGATCTTGAATTACAAAACACGATCTCTCTTGCGGCAATGTTTGAAATCGATACATCAACATCCGCCAGAAGGAAAAACATACGAGATCATTGTCATCGACAATGCGTCAGACGACAGCACAGGAGAAATGCTTGAGGACGAATTTCCGGACACAACTTTCATCCCGAACACCATCAACCTTGGCTTCCCGAAAGCCATGAACCAAGGTCTACGTGTTTCACGCGGGCGTTATGTTCTGCTCCTCAATCCGGACATTACGGTTTTGCCGCAAGCGCTTTCAAAAATGCTGGCTGAAATGGAGCGCGAATCGCGGATTGCTATTCTTGGGCCGAAGCTGATGAATCCAGATGGCTCACTGCAATATTCCTGTTTTGCCCATGACACAACATTGCCGGTGATCATCTACCGCCGAACGCCATTGGGGCGGTCTGAACGTGGTCAAAAAGCGATTCAGACCTTCTTGATGGAGGTGTGGGATCACGCAGAAAGTCAGGAAGTGGCATGGATGCTTGGTTCCGCATTGCTCGTCCGACGGGAAGCGATGGAAAAGGTAGGTTTGATGGATGAACGCTTCTTTATGTATCTGGAGGATGTGGATTGGTGTCGTCGTTTCCGTGACGCAGGATGGCGAGTGACGTACTACCCACACGCGAACATGATTCACTATTATTCTCGGGCATCAGCCAGTGAGAAAGGCCTCTTTCGATCGTTATTTAATAAACAAGCACGCATTCATATCGCGTCTGCAATCAAGTATCTTTGGAAATACCGAGGACGTCTCGATAAATCAGAAGAGAAGAAAACAGCGACAGCACAGCAGACGACACAGAAAGGGAACAGCCCCGTTTAATCACGTATGTTCGACTTCAAAAAATATCAGTTGCTTCCATCTGAACGGCCGCGAATGAATCTCGCAACGCCACTTGTGCGCGGACGGCGGCGGCGCCGACGGGTGAGACGAACGCTGAAAGGCGTGTTGCTGTCAGGAGCCGCCGTCCTCATCATCGTAGGGGGAGGCATCCTTCTGATGGCGAAGCCGGCAGCCGATGTGTATTATTCGTCTTTGTCTGCACGAGATGAAATGTTAAAAGCGTTAGACGCAGTAAAACAACAACAAATCAGTGTTGCTGCCATGCAAGTACGTCTTGCGCACGATGATTTCATCCGTGCAAACCGTTCCATGAATGCGCTCCTGCCGCTGCGTGCGATCCCGTACGTAGGACGTCAGCTCAAGGCGGCACACCAAATGATCTTGGCGGGTATTGAGATTACTTCTGGTCTTGAAGAAGCACTGGATGCTGTTGAGAAGATTGTCGTGCCAGTCAGTAAGAATCCTGCGGCGGTTTTTGCGGATGTCACACCAGAACAGAAACGTGCCATGTTACAAGCGTTGCGTGAGTCAGGACCACAGCTCGAGAGGGCCAGTACACATCTTGCTCTTGCAGAAAAACAACTCGAAAAAGCACCAACGACAGCACTGGTTGCGCAAGTAGGGGATGCCGTAAAACAAGCAAACGAACAAGTGCCCACTGTTTCAGCACTTATGGATACGCTCGCCCTGGCGGCACGTGTCGTGCCGCAATTAGCGGGATATCCAGAGGCGCAGGAGTATCTCATTCTCTTTCAGAACAATACGGAGTTAAGGCCAGCAGGTGGATTTATTGGATCCTACGGAAGATTACAAATGAAAGATGGTGGGATTGTACGACTCGAAACAGACGACATTTACAATCTAGATCGTGCTGCAAAGATCAATGTACCACCACCGTGGCAAATTAAGCGCTTGGCGAACCCGTATATGACGACGTGGCTTCTCCGCGATTCAAACTGGTCGCCAGATTTTCCAACTTCCGCAGAAAATGCATTGCATTTCTATCAAATAGAAGGTGGCGAAGGGGAATTTGCAGGTGTTTTTTCGATCACACCAACGTTCCTTGAAGAAATGCTTTCCGTGATTGGTCCTGTGAAGATTCCAGGTGAAGGGGAAGCGTTTACATCCGAAAACGTGATATCACGCATCCAATTTGAAACAGAATTGAATTTCGACAGTGTAGAAACACGCAAAGGAATTATTGGTCAGCTGGCAAAATCTGTGTTGCAACAAACATATCAGCTTCCACGTGATAAGTGGATTGCATTTGCTGAGGTGTTACGAACCGCGTTTGCGGAAAAAAATGTCATGATCTATCTCCGGGACCAAGACGCACAGACAATCCTAGAAAACCAGGGATGGACGGGTACGGTGAATCAAGATCTGGATACAGATTCTTTAATGGTGGTGGATGCGAACATGGCTTCGCTTAAGACAGATCCATTCGTGACACGTGGGGTGACGTATCAGGTCGATTTTTCACAACCACGTCCGCGTGCAACAGTGACATTGACGTATAAAAACGCCGCGCCCGGCTTCACATACAAAACGACGCGGTACCGGACGTGGGTGCGCGTCTACGCACCAGAAGGCTCGAATCTTGTTTCGATCGAAGGTCAAGATACAGCGGCTGAATTCTACGATGACCCGTCGAAGTCATATGAGATCTCACAAGAACTCAGCAAAACAGCATTCGGAACATTTGTGGTCACAGAAATTGGAGAAGAACGAACGGTCACGGTGACCTATGACCTTCCAGAGCGCATTGGAAAAACAGCAAAAAATGGAACGTATGCATTGCGTGTTCAGAAACAGCCAGGCGTGATTGAAACGCATCTCAATATCGATTTTGTCGGACTAAAGAATGAGGCCCTCCTACGCGGAGAAGGGGAGTTGGTGGATGCAACAAAACCAGAGGGTCCACGCAAACTTCTCCTCAGGCGCGATGCCATCTGGTCACTTCCGAAGTCGTCACTGGAGCCGAGCAAACCGTTTAGAAAGATTTTCTAGATGCGATATGCGTATCCGTTCTGTTATTATCAGCGGAATCTTTTTCCTGCTTATAGGTGTTTTTCTGGGCCGAATAACGGCGCCAGCACAGGCAAACGTGGGGAGTGCGCTGCAAGTGTTGAAAGGTCGATCTTCGTCTGAGACAAAGAAGGTAGATTTTCAACTTTTTTGGGATGCATGGAAACTGGTGGAAGATCGGTATGTGAAACAGCCACCAGACGAACAAAAAATGCTGGAAGGCGCGATTGATGGCATGTTAGGTGGGTTGGGAGATCCATATACGGCGTATATGCCAGCGGATGCGGCAAAACAACTCGAAGAAGATCTGAAAGGGAGTTTCGAAGGGATTGGGGCAGAAATTGGGTTTCGCGAAGAAGTGCTTGCACTGATAGCTCCGTTGCCAAATTCGCCAGCAGAACGTGCAGGACTCATACCAGAAGATTTAATTGTTGAAATCGATGGAACAACAACAGATGAGCTTTCTTTGTCCGAAGCTGTCGCAAAAATCCGTGGGAAGGAAGGGACAATGGTAACACTGGGGATCTTCCGGAAGAATTGGAATGAAGTTCGAAAGATCGAAATCAAGCGCGAACGAATCGACGTGCAAGGAACGAATCTTTCGTTTGTAGAACGTGATGGGAAGAAACTCGCCATTCTACACATCCTCACATTCGATAATGAAACGGCGAAGGAAACATCTGCACAGCTTACGGAAATCCAGAAACAAGGAGCCCAGGGAATCATTCTGGATCTACGAAATAATCCAGGTGGCCTTCTGACATCAGCAGTCGATATTGCGGGCCTTTTCTTACCGCGTGGGACGCAGGTCGTGACAGAATCATTCCGTAACGGAAAAGAAAATCGTCTACAGACAAAAACAGCGCCAGAAACAACGTTGCCAATGGTTGTGCTGGCAAACGGAGGTTCTGCATCTGCTGCAGAAATTCTAGCGGGAGCACTCAAAGATCAGGCCATGATCCCATTGATTGGTGAGAAAACTTTTGGAAAAGGTTCCGTGCAAGAAATCGAATCACTGAAAGATGGATCCTCTATTCGTCTCACGATCGCCTACTGGCTGACACCAAAAGGAACACATCTGGAGGGGGAAGGGATCACACCAGATATCGAAGTCGGACGTTCAGAAGAAGATCGTACAGCGGGACGGGACCCACAAAGAGACAAAGCAGTGGAAGTTTTGATGGGACGTCTGCCCGCTACAAAATAGCGATTATGGAACTCCACCCGCTCCAGCGTCTTACAGAAACATTCCGGTTGATTGGGGACAAGCGCGTGCCAATTGCATACAAATTACTGCCACTCGCAGCATTATTATATACGTTCTGGCCCTTTGATATTTCATCAGATTTCATTCCATTTTTTGGTCAGATAGACGACGCAGCGATCATCGCGGGTCTACTGACTCTCTTTGTTTCGATGGCTCGGAAAAAGGTGAAGGAGAGGGGTCGTTGAAGAAAGAGACGCATTCGCGGGGGTCTAGGCTTCTTCCTCCTCCGGCGAGCGTCGTCCGCGGGTGAGTCGAAAGAGAGAAAGCTGTCGACCTCTTGCCAAAGCGCTCGATTCGCCTTACCCTAGCCGAGAATTCATTCGCTTTCACTCTATGCAAGTTGTTCTCCAAGCACGTGTCCCAAACCTTGGTCTCGCCGGTGACCTTGTCACCGTAAAAAATGGCTATGGTCGCAATAGCCTTCTTCCGAAAGGTTTGGCTGTTCTCGCAACCAAACAAGCGATTGAACAGGCAGAAGCTCTCCGAACGAAAGCAAAAGAGACTGAGTTGACACGCTTGAAAGAGACTGAGACACGCGTAAAAGCGCTCGATGGGAAAGCCTTCACAATCAAAGTAAAAGCAGATGATAACGGGAAACTCTTTGGAGCTGTGACCGTGAAAGATATTCTCGAACGGGTCAACGAAGACGGGCGCACGTTCGCGGAAAGTGATCTCTCCTGGCAGCCACGCAAAGAACTCGGCAACTTTAAAGCCATCATCCAACCAGAGAAGGGGATGCGGGCGACGATCTCCATCACCATCGAACGCGAATAGACCGACAGACGGGGCACAACCCCGTCTTCTATTTAAAAGCACATGTCAGAATATAGTGAAACACCCTTTCAATCTATGCAGCGAAAATACATTTTCATCACGGGCGGCGTCATTTCTTCTCTTGGTAAAGGGACCATTGCCTCATCGACCGGACGCATCTTGAAAGATCGCGGCTATCAGGTGACGAACGTGAAGTGTGAGATGTATGTGAACATCGACTCTGGAACCATCCGCCCCACAGAACACGGCGAAGTTTTCGTCACGGACGACGGTCTAGAAGCAGATCAAGATTTAGGGAACTACGAGCGGTTCACGGAGAATGCGATGGGTCGGGCCAATTTCATGACAACAGGGCAAATCTACGAAACCGTCATCCACAAAGAACGCAATCTTGAATACGAAGGGGAAGATGTGGAAGTCGTGCCGCATGTCCCACAAGAAATCATTCGTCGTATCAAGGCAGCAGGAGACGCGAACGCAGCCGAAATCGTTATTATTGAGCTAGGTGGAACGGTGGGTGAGTACCAAATCATTCTGTTCTTGGAAGCGGCGCGTATGCTCCAGCGGGAACTGCCCGCAGACGTCGTTAACGTACATGTTTCTTACATGCCCATTCCAAAATCCGTAGGGGAGATGAAAACGAAACCGGCGCAATATTCAGTACGAACATTGAACGCAGCAGGAATTCAGCCAGACCTGCTGATTGGCCGGAGCGAACAGCCGATTGATGAAAAGCGAAAAGAAAAACTCGCATGGGCGGTGGGTGTGAAAAAAGAGAATGTTCTCTCAAGTCCTGATTGTGATACGACCTATCGTGTTCCGTTGATTCTAGAAGAGCAAGGCTACAGCGATCGCCTGATTGAAACGATGGGGATGGATACACGCAACGGCTCGATGGACGCCTGGAAAGCGTTTGTCGCGCGCATCGATGCAACAAAAGAGACGGAACCCATTAACATTGGGATCGTGGGGAAATACTTTGAGACAGGCGAGTTTACCTTGGAAGACTCCTACCTGTCTGTCATCCAAGCGGTAAAACACGCGGCATGGTCTCAAGGTCGACGTGCAGCGATTCAGTGGCTGAGCTCTGAAAACTACGAAAAGAATCCAGACGCGCTTGCAGATCTTGAAAACTATGGAGGAGTGATTATTCCAGGGGGCTATGGCGCGCGCGGAACAGAAGGAAAAATAGCAGCGATCCGTTTTCTTCGTGAAAACAACATTCCATTCCTTGGGCTTTGTTATGGTCTTCAAATGGCTGTCATTGAATACGCGCGAAATGTACTTGGACTCGCAGATGCGCAAACAACGGAGATCGATCCCAAAACGAAACATCCGATTATCTTCGAGCTTGAGCAAACAAAAGCCGTATTAGCTGGCACAAAAGGTTTCGGGGGAACACAACGGTTAGGTGCCTATCCCTGTGTCTTAAAAGAGGGGACGAAGGTGCGCGCAGCCTATGGCGTAGAGCGCATCTCAGAGCGTCATCGACATCGATATGAAGTGAACGACGCGTACCGAGCGCAACTAGAAGCAGCTGGTATGACCATCGCTGGTGTGAACCCAAACCTTGGGCTTGTTGAAGTGATCGAACTGTCTCATCATCCGTTCTTCATCGGGACACAATTCCACCCAGAATTTATGTCACGTCCGCTGACGCCGCATCCATTGTTTAAAGCATTTTTCACAGCGGCGACACATCGCGCTTAACTATTGATGAAGAGACGAGAAAAACAAGACAGGCCTGAAAGGCCTGTCTTCGTACGAAACGAATTACTGGATTAAGCAGTGGAGGCTGTTGGAATCACACTCACGAACTTACGGATCTCGATGTTCCCGTTGAACGCACGGATACGTTTACGTGTGAAGTGGATCGTTCCCGTGGCAACCGCGTAGAGGGTGTCGTCCTTCCCACGACGGACGTTTTCACCCGCGTTGAAGGAAGTGCCTCGTTGGCGGATAATAATCGAGCCGGGTTGAGCCTGTTGACCAGCGGAGAGCTTCACGCCCAACCGCTGGGACATACTATCCCGACCAAGGGAGGTAGAGCCACCAGATTTTCGGGTTGCCATAGGAGTGTCAATAGCACAGTGGGCTTCACGAGACGCCCTGCAATAAGCGTTCGTATGGTATGCAACGATTTAGTCTTTGTCAAGCCTCCCCAAGAGGAGGAAAATACGCCATACTAAGTCCATTCGAGCTCAGAAACAACCATCAAATGCACGTATGCCACGAGCTGTTCCTGCATCTACAACGCAGTCTGTCCCAATCCCTGTGTCGCCAGCGATACCAGAACAACGACGAAGAGGAAAAGGATGTCTGATGGGTTTGGGGTGTGTACTCATCGTTTTACTACTCGGTAGTCTCGCAGGGAACGCCATGCTCGGGGCGATCGTGGCAGGGGATGTGTTTGGGACCTCCACATACACAGACGAAAAAACCTTTGAAGAAAAAATCGTCTCAACCGACCTTGGAGCCGACGTAAATGCAGAAGAGAAACTGCTACGACTTCCCATCGAGGGAACAATTGTGCATCGATCATCGCAACAGAACGGTTTGTCTTCGCTAGCGGGAGAGCAAACGAGTTCAGAAGATGTGCAAAGAAAATTGCAACAAGCAGCAGAAGACGACTCGGTCAAAGGTGTCTTGCTTGAGGTGAACAGTCCCGGCGGCAGTGTGTCCGCCAGTGATGAAATCGCGCGGGCCGTAGACACATACAAAAAAACAGGCAAACCCATCGTCGCGTATCTTGGAGAGCTTGCAGCATCTGGTGGGTACTATGTTTCACTACCAACAGATCGAATCATCGCGAGTCCGTCAACGCTGACAGGAAGTATTGGTGTCATTTTCGAATCTATAAACGTTTCCGGATTACTGGAACGCTATGGGGTTACACAAACCGTCATCAAGACAGGTGCACATAAAGATATTCTGAGTCCTGCACGTTCCATGAGTGAAGATGAGCAAAAAATCATGCAAGACATTGCAGATGAGTATTTTCTCAGTTTCAAAGATCTCGTGAAAGCGAATCGAACCATCCCTGAAGATCAAGAGAATGAAATCTTCGACGGACGTGTTTTTTCTGCAAAACAAGCAGAGGCCCTCGGCTTGATCGATATGATTGGTTATGAAGAA
>CAYJMK010000011.1:10699-12931 GCA_964371425.1 uncultured Candidatus Saccharibacteria bacterium | reverse complement strand
AGTTGTTTACGTCGATAAGAAATCGAAAGTCGTCAATATCAGGAACATCGGAAGACGCTGCGCGCGTATGCAGTCGCAACACATGTTGAAGAGCGAGTAAGTTGGCACCACCCTGACCAATCAGTAAATTTGCGTCTTTTGTCCGAAGCGCAAAAACAACCGTTTCGCCTTCTTCTCCAGCTGTAATCCGCGGTGCAACCGTGGCAGAAATACCCATATGCACCAGAAAATCCTGAATCAACTGCTGCGTACGTTCAATCAAGTCTTGCTGTGAAACAGTAGGTTCCATACGCGCTTCCATAAGACGGATAACAGGGGTAAGAGTCGCGTCGGACACAAGCGATCAAGAGCGCCGGCGCGAAACCGATTTCTCTGTACGCACTTCCTTCTTCTCTTCATTTTTTTCGTCTTGCTCTTCAGAATTTCCACCTAGAAATGGAAACTTGACGGTTCGGAAGATAAAGATTTGCTGAATGATTGCCACCAACGTTGTGGTGATCCAGTACAGAGCCAACCCAGACGGAAGGGACAAAGCAATAAACCCTGTCATAGCCGGCAGGATGTACGTCATCTGCTTCGTCAAAGATGTAGCGACATCCGCAGCAGCATCCGAACTCGACTTCGTTTTCCCATCCTCCTTCTTTGTCACAGCTGCTGGAGGCCGTTTCGGCAACAAGTACTTCGCTTGGATAAACTGCGTCGCTCCAGCCAACACCGCGAACACCGCGTTCGGCACAGAAAGATTCACCAAACCAAGGAAGATCGTATCGATGGATTCCGGACGAGAAACAAACGTATACAACTGAGAAAGTGTGGTGTCCGTGAGACCCGTTTGAAACACTTGGTATAATGCCAAAATAATCGGCAACTGAACAAGAATCGGCAAACACGAAGAAAGTGGATTCACCTTGCTCTTCTGATAAAACCGCATCAATTCTTCAGACTGCTTTTTCTTGTCGTCTTTGTATTTCTCTTTAATCTCATTCATCTGCGGCTGCAGCTCCTGGAGCGTCTTCTGTGCCTTCAACGACTTAGCAGAAAGCGGAAGAAGAAGCAACCGAACAAGAATAGTGACCGTGATGATCGCAAATCCGAGATCGTTCCCGGGTAAAACATCCATAATCCAAACCAACAGGTTTAGAATCGGACGGATGAGGACTTCGTGGTAGAGCTCAAGCATGGGAGAACACAAGGAGAAAAACGATCACAGGCTCGCAAGTCTTACTTCTTTTTCTTGGCTTCAGAAGGGCGACGAAATCCTTCATCCGGAGCAGGATCGATTCCTCCGTGCGAGAAAGGATTACACCGAAGAACACGCCAAGCGCCTAGAACGAGCCCGGAGAAGATACCACGCTTCCGGATCGCATCATAGGTGTATTGGCTACAAGAAGGCTCGTATCGGCAGTATCCGTAGGGGAAGAAAAGCGACAACGGACCGTGGTCAAACGAAAGGGTTTTTTGGTAGAGCCGAATCGCCCAAAGGAAAGGTTTCGCAAGAAACGCGGAAGTTCCACCTACAGCCGTAGAAGCAGGTCTCCCACGTGAAGTAGGCGTTTGTAGAGCGGCCAACCGAGCGAGCGAGCTCACAGAACGGACCCCAACAACGGTTTTTGGTGCCGGAATAACCACAACGGGGCGTTCACGAACAAGGGGAGAAGAAGAAGCCATAAAACGAATCAGACCATTGGAGGGACAAAAGAAGGCTCAACAGGACGCGTCAACGGCTTCCCAACAAATCCAGCGCGTTGAAAGAGCTCACGAAGCTCCGCAACCAATTGGACATACGAACGCCCAACCACAGACGGACGCACCAAAACGACAATATCTTGACCGCCCACGAGGGTTCCGTGCTGGGCCCGCACCGCTTCCCTAAGACGACGCTGGACTTTTCGCCGAATGACAGCGCTCTTACTCACCTTTTTCCCAACCAAAAAACCAAAACGATTCACAGAAAGACGATTCGGCGTAAACCGAAGACTCAAAAAAGGGCCACGAATCGTGTTCCCACGCGCATGCACGCGGGAAAAATCACGATCGGAACGCAAACGGTTTTCAGAGGAAAGCATAGACGTAACGTCACCCTACCAAGTCCACCCCCGACAACAAGGTCTACCGGTACTGAGTGAAGTTTTGCACCAAAGAGGAGAGAGGACGGGGAGGAGGCCCCGCCCGTGTGTTTTGGGGTTTAGAAAAGGAGGGGGCTCCACTCCGTCCGCGCACCAAAGAAACGAA
>CAYJMK010000011.1:0-10689 GCA_964371425.1 uncultured Candidatus Saccharibacteria bacterium | reverse complement strand
TTTGGCCCCACAACTGTGTTTCTGCCGGGCGAGCGCCCCCCCCCGTGCTTTTGGCTGTTACCCAACGGGCGGCCCCCCCTCTCCGTCCTCTCTCCATCGAAACGAAAACGATCCGGCACGAGCCGAATCGTTTCTAGGAATCTACTTTGGCGTCTTCTTTGGAGTACTGACGGTCAAACAGTGACGCCCCTTCATCCGACGGCGCCGCAAGGTGTTGCGACCATCGCTGGTCTGCATACGCTTCCGGAACCCGTGGGTTCGTGCTCGTTTTCGCTTCTTGGGTTGGTAAGTCCGCTTCATAGTTAATGGTTGGAGCTGCAGGAAGCAGCTGAATCTGCACGATGCTACGGGGAAACCGCATGTTCGTCAAGGCAATTGACGTAAAATATGTAATATGTCACAATCCAAAAAGCACGTTCTAGGAGGCTCATCGAATGAGCGACGAGAGCGAGAGAAAGATTCAGAGGCCGGAGCAGCTGCTGAATCCATACACGCCGGGAGAACGTCCCCCAGCGTGGCTGGATTTGGTCTTTCTGGTGTTGATGATTGGAGGAATCGTCAACGGAGGGATCTGGGTGTGGGAGACCATCTCGGGAAAACCACCTCAGACGACGGTCCAGACCAAGCCCAACGACCCCTAAGCCGAAAAAGGGTCGAACTGACGGCAGTCAGTCCGCTCGCTCGGCAGCAGCATCGGCGCCTTCGTTCCCCTGAACCGCATCGCGCGGCCAGCCGGAACCAGGCGCCATTTTTTTTCGGACACATTTTTCGGACATATGACGAAATTTTCTACCTGTGCTAAAGCACACCCAGAGACCCACGCGGTCAGACAGCATCTTCACCTACACACAAGGAGGAAGCTCATGGCAGATCAATCTGCTTCTGCCTCCTTGTATGGGAGGCCCGACAGCATCTTCATCTTCGTCGCAAGCAACACGCTTGCCGATGAAGTGCTGCTCCGAGAAACGCTCTTGCATGTTTTGGCAGACGTGACCACACAGGCCTTGCGCGCAGAAGGCATTCAGCACGTCTGCATCGTGCATGCATTCGGAGAGATTGCGGAACAAGTGGTCCGAGAAGCGAAGACGCGTCTGTCACTCCTACAGCGGCCAGAAGTGCAGCAGAGCTACGTCTTCGAAGTCGACGCGGACAGCGTGGACGGAGAAAATCCGCCACGATTCGTCCTCCTGATTGGGTGCAGTTCCTGTCCGACGCGGAAAGCTGCGCGGCACATCGTAAGAACTATCCTCGAACACACCCGTCTCGAGGAATCCGACCTGAGGAACGTGCCAGTCCTGATCGTCGAAGCGCGACCGGGTAAGCAAGACAGAGAAGCAGGACGCTCGCCATCTATGCGATACCAGGTCGTCCTGCCGGACCAGGCAGCACGCGCGATGGGAGCTCTCCTCACGGATGAAGAAGGCGCTCCTCGCTCTTCAAGATCAAAACGGCCGCGCCAACGCAAACGTCAAACTGCTTGACCACCCGCCACGCACGAGGCGGCTTTTTTATGAACAGATAATAAACATGTTTTGCTATGCGACCCTTGTTTTCTCGCAGACCCCAGGCACAATAAGCCGGAAGCAACTCTATGGAAGAAACGGACCGTCGGCAGCCTGTGCTGCTTGTCGGATCGAGTCATCCAGAACTCGGCGTCCGCCTCGCAACGGAACTTGGCGTTCCTCCTGCACGCCTGGTTCTAGAAACATTTACAGACGGCGAGCCCTACGTGAATATCGAAGAACGCATCCAAGGACGTCATGTCTTCGTTTTACAATCTTGCTTGCGTCCTGCAGAAAAACATCTCCTTGAACTCTGTCTGATCCTCCGAGCCGCTCGTGACCTAAAACCAGCCACACTCACAGCTGTTCTTCCATTCATGCCGTTTCGGAGACAAGAACGGCGCGTGACGCCAGGCGAACCGATCGGCGCAAAACTCGCAGTCGAGATGATTGAAAACGCTGGCGCAACACATGCAGTAGCAATCGACCTACACGCGACAACAAACGAAACCTTCTTTCACATTCCCCTCATCCACCTACACGCATGGGATTTGCTGGCGGATGCGCTTCGAGAAGACATCAAACATCCAGAACGCACAACGATTGTCTCTCCAGATGAAGGAAGTCAATGGCGTGTTTCCGCCGTCGCACGCCGTCTGGATGCGCCCATTGCCATGCTGGAAAAACAACGACCCAGTCATGATCGTGTCGTTATTACGGATTTCTCAGGTGACGTACGCGGACGCGACGCCGTGTTGGTCGACGACGAAATCTGCACAGGTAACACAGCAGCCGCTTCAGCAGCGGTCTTACGCGGAGCAGGTGCTCGTCATATTCGGTGTGCCGCAACACATGCCATCTTCGCCGGAAAAGCCTACCGACGCATACAGGAAGCAGGGTTCCGTAAAATTTTCTTGACCGACACCATTCCTTTTCCATCAGAAAGACAGCTTCCAACGATACAAATCGTCTCCGTCGCACCGCTTCTCGCAGAGGCCATTCGTTCACATATTTCGATTGCAGAAAAAGAACGTTTTCCTCTCACCGCCTAAGCGCGGATCCTTTTTTATTGGGCGAAGTTTGAAGACGACGCAGAAAGCCGTTACGCTACGGTTCTAGACGATTCAAGCCTTCGTTTCCTGATGCGCTTTTCCTATGACCTCTGTTGACTTCATCGAAAAACTTCTCACCCGCGGTGTGGCAAACGTCATTGTTCGCAAAGACTTGGAAGCCCGCCTCCGCGCGGGGGACAAACTCCGCCTTAAACTTGGCATCGATCCTACCGGTGCTGAACTGCATATTGGCCACGCAGTGGTCTTACGCAAAATGCGCGCGTTCCAGAACCTCGGTCACACCGTTGTGATTGTTGTAGGCGATTACACCGCGCGTATTGGTGATCCAACCGACCGCGACAAAATGCGCGAACCGCTCACAGCGGAAAAAATCGCGGAGCATCTCAAAACGTTTGAACGCCAAGCGCTGAAAGTACTCGACCCAGCACGCACAGAGTTTCGCTACCAATCCGAGTGGTACGACTCGTTTGGTCTCGCAGACGTATTAGAGCTCGCCCAGCTGTTCACCGTGCAACAGTTTTTGGAGCGTGACATGTACCAGAAACGCATCGCAGAAGGCAGGCCAATTGGTCTGCACGAATTCGTCTACCCACTCATGCAGGGTTACGACTCTGTCCCAATTCAATCCGACATCGAATTCGGTGGCTCCGATCAATTGTTCAACAATCTCGCCGGCCGGCCGATCCAAGAACACTTTGGTCAACGCCCACAAGATGTCTTAGTCGCGGAACTCCTCCCCGGTCTCGACGGCCGCAAGATGAGTAAAAGTTACGGCAATTATGTTGCCATCGAAACCGCGCCGGAAGATATGTACGGCAAACTCATGACTTTGCATGACGATCTACTGCCGGACTACTTCCGTATCGCAACCGAACTTCCTCAAGACGAAATCGACGCCTGTCTGGCTGGCAATCCACGTGATGCGAAAGCGCGGTTGGCACAGGAAATCGTTACCATGTTCCATTCTCCAGAAGCCGCACAGCAAGCCGAAGCCGCATTCGATCGACTCTTCCGGAAAAAACAGGTACCGGAACAAGTTGAGGAAAAACAAGTTCTGCAGGTTGCACTTCCTCTCTTTGAACTACTTGTTCACGCAGATCTCGCAAAAAGTACCTCAGAAGCACGGCGCCTGATTGAACAAGGTGGTGTACATGTAGACGGCATCGTAGAAAAAGATCCAAACAAATCGTTCCCAACGAATGGTCTATTGCTGCAAGTCGGAAAACGCCACTTCCGAAAAATCCGCAACTAAACGCCATTTCCGCCAAGAACTGAAAAGCGAGTCCAGAAAAGGCAGAACAGAGAAGCCAGCCTTCGTCTCCTTTGGTAAAACTGCTAGTGTCGAGCTGGAGGCGAGGAGGCTCTTCCCTCCAGTGAGACTGCTGATGTCGAACAGGAGGGAAGAGCCTCCTCGCCTCCAACTCGCGCCACATCTCTTAGAACAATCCACGCTTCTTCGGTTTGTTCTTCCCTTTAGAAAAATCCTCTTTCTCATGTGTTGCGCGCATGGGGCTGTTTGTAAACGGCATCTCTCGGTTACATTCCTTACAATGCATCAGCTCCCGCGACGTCCGAGCGCGCGCTCCAGAACCGGACGAATAAAAATCGACAGTCCCTGCATCAATACGCATCATCTCCCCGCAGTTTGTGCAGTACACTTTCTGACGATCTGCTGAAAAGAGGCCCATAGAAAAGAAGTTACGTGGTGCGATAAAACGCTGGAACATTTTCTGGAGGGACAGAATTAATCGCCATGTGGGTCACAAGCTCCACCCCCGCAAGCGCATTCGCCCGTGGAGCAATGCGGAGCATAAAATGCTCCTCTGGATCGTCAACGGCTTGCTGGAGGGAAAAATTGTAGGACAACCCATGCTGATTCAAAACAGACAAAACCGCTTTCAATCCCTCCGCTAATGAGAATAATTCCGCTTCCGTGAGCAGCGACAAGTTGTCGACATGTCGACGTGGCACCAACCACGCTTCATAGGCATAGGCAGACGCATACGGTGCCAATGTGACGATATCTCCATCTGTACGGATATGACGTGGACCGTATTCACCACGCTCTACTAATTCGCACGTCGCACACACTCCGTGCTCAACACGGTAGGCACGAAACATGCGCAAACGTTCTTCGATGCGCGGTGGGAGAAATCCTGTTGCAAAAATCTGACTATGCGGATGTTGTAAGCTAGCCCCGGCTTTTCCACCTTGGTTTTTAAACGCCAGCACATAAGCAATATTCGGATCTTGGGAAAGGATTTCTGTTCGTGAAGCAAACACGCGCAAAACTTCAACAATATGTTGGATGGGCAAATCAGCGAGCTCTGTATCATGGGCACGCGCCTCGATCATCACTTCTTGCGCGCCATACGCGCCTGAGTGTTCTTCCCGTGACAGAGCCGGAAACGCATTTGGAACAACCCGAACTGCTTCCCCACCCGGAAGAAATGATTCGTGTAAAAACGATACGTTCGCCAGTTTCGTATCACAAAACGGACAGTCGGCAGGATGCACCGGTCGTTCAGGTGCATCAAAAACATCATGTGGCCGCGCAGCACGTTGCGGCGCCACAATCACACATCGACCATACAGAACGTCTGTACGAAGCTCTGAAGATGGAGTTCCTTCCGTCGCCATACCTATTACGAAACGGATAAAAGACCGAATAACTCCTCCAACAGCGCCCGCGACACATTACGCTGTGTTCCCTCCGCAGGGAAATGATGCAAGTCCAACCCAGGTGAATGATTCATTTCGATAATCGCATAGGTTTCCGATGTCTGCGTCGCCTGCATATCGAGCGTAAGAAAATCGACACCACCATACGGAAATCCAGGAATCGCTTGAACGGCTCGCACCGCTAACTCCTTCACACTTTCATGCACTTCGTCTGTACAATCAATACTATCTCCACCCGTGGAAATATTCGAATTATGCCGCAAAAACACACGCGTTCCAACCGCAGGAATATGCTCCGGCGTAAGACCTGTCTCATGCAACACACCTAACTCTGTTGCATCCAAGTGCAACTTCAACAAGGGAGCGGAATAATCATCTACGCGGTTTTGAAGACGATTCTTCTCTTCAACAAGAGCTCGGATCGTCTGAACACCATCTCCAACCACATTTGCAGGTCGACGTTCCATCGCTGCCAAAAAGCGTGTGCGTGTGGCAAACAACCGATACTCTTTTGCTCCAGGAACAAACTGCGTTTCGACCAACACAGGTTTCCCACTTTTCTGGATCTGTTCGTATCCAGCCTCAAGGGTGGCTGTATTAGTAATACCTACAATAACATCGGTCCCATGCACTCCTTGGACCGGTTTAAGCACCAGAGGGAAGCCGTGAATGCGAGCAAAGGTCTCAGCATCCGCGTAAGACAGACAGCGCATACCAGGACAGACAGAAAGATGCGCCTTCGCTAAGAAAACTTTCGCCACGTCTTTGTACATCGCTGCGTACCCTCCCAAATACGAGAGCTGAGAAGTCCATTGTCGAGAGAGATATTCGGTCCGACCGCGAAACGACAAACGATACACATCAGATCCCGGCACAATCGAGACAGCAATATCCATCGCCTGCGCTTCAGAAAGAAGAATGGCCAAGCTATTCGAGCCTGTCCGAATCTTCTCAATGTCGATAGCGGTCAACATGCAAACAGTTAAAACGAAGACGCAAAGAGTTCCTGTAAAATGGCTCGAGAAACATCGCGAGACGTGCCCTCAGCAGGTGCATGATGCATGCTCACCATCGGTGAATGATTGACCTCAATGATGGTGTACGTCTCTGGTGTTTGAGGCGTATGGAAATCCTTCGTCATGAAGTCGATGCCTCCATAGGGAAACCCGGGAAGAGCTTGGATCGCACGAACGGCAAGGTCTTTCACGCTCTGATGAAGATCGTCTGTTCGGTCGATGCTATCTCCTCCCGTCGAAAGATTTGAATTATGACGCAAGAAGACGTGAGCTCCAGCCTGAACAACACGGTCCGAGTCTAAGCCTTGTGACGCAAGAACGGCCAATTCTTCTGATGCAATGCGGATCCGAACAAGAGCGCGTTCATGCCCTTCTCCGCGTTGTTGAGAACGATTTTTTTCTTCTACAAGCTGACGAATCGTCTGTACCCCATCTCCAATCACATGCGCGGGTCGTCGTTCCACGGCAGCAAGAAATCGATTGCGCGTTGCGAGCAGACGAATTTCTGCTCCGCCAACAAACTGTTTCTCTACAAGAAGAGATGCCTGTGTTTGGTGCGTCATTTCTTCATACACACGCTGAAGTTCTACAACATCAGAAATCCCAACATGCACCTGTTCCCCGTGAGACCCACGGATGGGTTTCAGAACCAAAGGAAACCCCTGTGCACGCGCAAACGCTTCCGCGTCCGCATAGGAAGCACACCGCGTGCCAGGACAGACGGAAATGCCCGCTTCAGCAAGAAAGGCTTTCGCAATATCTTTATGCTTCGCAGCGTACGCAGCCAGATAAGAAAGGCGCGACGTCCACTGACGACAGAGATATTCCGTCTTTCCATTCAGCGAGAGCTCATAGACATCGGTTCCTTCGACAAGCGAAACATCGATCCCCAGAGACTCCGCTGTCGTAACAAGAAGAAAGCCACTGTAGGAAGAGCTTTGGAGAGCTGTTTTTTGCTCGACAGAAAGCATAAGCGACACTAAGAAGCGGACAATGCTTTCTTCGGGAAAATGCCTTTTGGTGCAGAAGAAGATGGCACTTTCCGCGCTGGATCAATCAAGAATCGTCGTAATTGCCGCCGTCCAACAATCATTTCATAGGCAAGACCCGTGCGTTCTGTAATATTCGCAGCCGCGTAAAACTTCTTGCCAGAGAGTGAAAGCAAAATGCGCACGACCGGCCGGACAGAAAGCCCGTTACTGGAACGAATCGCAACCACGCGCGCCAACAGAGGTAACCGTTCCTTCAGCCCCGCCGCAATCCGATTCGCAATCGCATCCGCTTGTTCCGGCAACAAAGATGGTTCCAATTTCTGCCACGGAAACGCATCCACCACATCTCCAAATCCTAGTTTTCGCGCAAGCGCGGCAGAAATCGACGTGGAATACGCACCTGTGTCGATCTTCGCAAGCATGTCAATCTCCAACGTTTCATCATCAGGACGTGACAACACAACCTTCTCAACAGATCCAATAATGTCACGTCCAGAAACCTCTTCTACTAATCGCTCTGTCGCGCCACCAAACAGTTCCTTTGCCACGCGCATCCCTTTTTCAACCGTCGCAATCTTTAAGCCTTCTACACGTTCCAAGCGTCGCGCCAATCCTTCTTGATTCGCCACTTGAATGTCCAACCCTGGCCGCGCATTCAACTCCAATAACACAGGTCCTTCTTGTTGGTCCACCACAATGTCGACGCCAAGATAGCCAATCTCAGACGCATCTTGTGAGAGAACAGACATCGTCAAAATGTCGTCCCAGAACGGAATCGCGAAGCCGTGTAGCTCCTGCCCCGTGTCCGGATGCGCATCAATAATGCGACGCCACGGAACTTTTACCATAGCGGTCGTGGTCAACCCACGGCCAATATCGATGCCGACCCCCACTGCCCCCTGTGCAATATTCGCACGTCCGCCAGAACGAATGGTGGGCACGCGCATCATGGCCATCACGGGCACGCGGTTGAACACAATCACGCGAATATCCGCTACACCGGATGGCACATACGATTTAAACGCTTTATGCATCGATAACTTCCGCTCGAAAAAGGCGACATCTGGCGCTTCCTGCAAAGAAAACTGGCCATCCAAAATACCCAGCACATGCGCACGCAATTCATCGTAGGTCACTTCTGTCCCATCCATTTTCAGCCAAACGCGCGTTTCCGCTGGCAGAGACAAGAATTCTTGCTTCGGTAATGCATTGCGCAACACCAAAATACCTTCCCCACCAAATCCCCGGTTCGGCTTCACCGCAAACGTAGATGGCAACTTATTCCAAGCAAACGCTTCGAAATCACGAACAGAACGAATCACACCGTATAATTTTGGAACCGGCACACCTGCCGGCCGAAGCAATGCTTTCGTCAACAACTTTTCGTCCGCGACACGGCGATTCTTGTTATAGACGCGGACGTATTTCAGGTTCCGCGCGTTCATCCCGAGGATGCCCGAGGACATAGACGCTCCCGTAGCGAACAAAACCCAAGAAATCAGGATCCCGACTCTTCCGACCCACGCACCGCGCGGAAACGGAAATATTCAAACACGCGCAACCCCGTCCACCGACCCGCTAACACGTTGATCAGCGGTGTGAGCAACAACACTTCAGGGTAGGCCAGTAAGAACGTTCGAAATGTCGGCCACGTGACTAAGAAATACGCAGCCACAGCGGTCAGAATCGTCTCAGCGGAGAGCATAATGGCAGCTCGCAGCCCTTTTTCCGCTTGAGCCGTCACGAATTTTTCCACCAACATCGTCAACACTAAGAAGGGGAAAATGGACACGGCCGTAATTCCCGTGCGCTCATTCGCCGCACCACCTAACAGAACGAAGAAGATCGCTGCCGCAACAGCCGTCAAAACAAGTGCCATGCGCGGCAAGTACGACAGCTTCAGAGATCGCAGCGCATACCGCATGACCGTCGCGACCACCAAAATCAACAGGAAAACGGTCAGACCAAATTTCAACCCTGTGACCACAAACGCAAGCGCAATAATCGACGGCGTATAAATACCAAACGTCTTTACACCAATCACCTGTCGAGCAATGGCAACTAACGTAGCAATCACAGGTAACAACAAAAGCAGAATAATATTTTCCGCCGGCACACCACGGTTGATCATGTAGTTGACCGCGTACGACATGAAGTTATTCCACGTGAGCTCAGAACCACGTTCACTGAACGCCCCAATCAACCGACTCGGAACATCACTTCCGCGTACACTGTCTACAGCTTCTTCAGGAGAGCGCGCTGAGACAACGTCGGAAAGCGCACCTTCTTCCGTCAGCAACAAATACTTCGGCTGTAACAAATCAAACGCAGATTGTGCCACACGAGAAACGGTCGGTAACGGTTGATCGGTGACGACAATAACGCCTTTCCGTTCAAACGTGAGAGGCGATCGATCATGCGTTTTTGAACCAAAAGAAGAAAGAACGTTAAGTCCCAAGGCACCTTTCGTCCACACAACAAGTAAATCCGTCCGATCAACATCTTCTACCGCCGCCAAGAGAGCATCTACCAACTGTGCCTCCAACAGTGCTTCCGCCTGAGATGCATCAGTTGAAATCGTCTTCAATAACACCCCTTGCCGAGCTGCTTGTTTCCGTAAACTCTCGATCTGAGCCGTTTTCGGTGTCCCATCCGTCACCAAGAGAACCAAGTCTTCGTACACAGAAATCGCGACGGTATCTTTGCTGGTTTTATCATCAACCGCCGCAGTTAATGTGACGGTAAAATCCCCTACTTTTGCATAGGCATGCGCAGGATCAATTCCTTCTCCCGTCGTCCCGTCTCCAAAATTCCAGCTGTAATGAACTTGTGCACCTTCTGGAACAGATGATTTAGACGCATCAAACAAGACCTTACGTGCAACAGCGACGCTGCGATCCTCACCAGCGGCCGCTTTGATCTGCACTTCTGTTGGCACAGCCGGAGAAGTCGTCGTGACAGACGTTTCTTCCGCATAAGCAACAGACGGAACAGCTGCAAAAACCGCAGGAAGAAAAAGAACGATTCCAACGGTGAGAAGAACACGCAGACGAATCGCCATGTTCATAGGACGGTAAGGGTAGGTACCTGAATCTTGAAAGTATGACACAGCGCAATCGCAAGCGCATCTGCCGCATCGTCAGGTTTTGGAACATCTGCCAATCGCAACAACATCTGAACGGCATCTTGCATTTGTTGTTTGTCCGCGGCTCCAGAAGAAGTCACGGCAAGTTTCACAGATGCGGGCGCATAGGTCGTAACCGAAACGCCCTGCCGTTCTGCTTGCAATAAAACAATGCCTCGCGCATGCGCGACCGTGAGACCCGTCGTGACGTTCGTTCCAAAATACAAGTCTTCAAGCGCAAGTTCATCGGGATGCGCCTCAGCAAGTAAGGCAGCAAGATCATCCGCTAGTATGACTAAA
>CAYJMK010000010.1:0-13170 GCA_964371425.1 uncultured Candidatus Saccharibacteria bacterium | reverse complement strand
GAGACGCGGTACAACGGTAGCTGCAAGGTGGAAGCGAAGGACTGGCTGCGCGGGAACGGACTCACGGACGAGGCCGAGATCGAGCACCAGTTGGGCGTGTGCATCCGGTGGTGGGCGAACAGCGACGACGCCGCGCGGGCCGAGAAGCTCAACACGGTGGCGCCGATGGTGCAGGATCTGAAGTCGCGGAAGGGACCGCCGGCCATGCCGGTGGTGCCGCCGCAGATCCTGTCCCGTCCCGAGCCAAAGGCGGCCAAGGGCGACAAGCAGCAGACGGCCCCCGCGCCCGCGGCGGCGGCCGACGTGCAAGTCTCGGCACCCGCGGCCGAGCCCGTCGAACCGGTCGCGCCCGTGGCGGCCAAGTCGACGGAGATCACGGCGGAGAATGCGGGAGCGGCGATGCTGGCGGCCTTCGGGCAGTCGGCGCCCGCCAAGTCCCGCTTCGCCGATCGCCCCCGCCCCGGATCGGCGCCCTCGGCCGGTCAGCAGCAGGCGGCGCCCCAGGCCAAGGATGGCGGGGGCAACCAGCGCAACGGCACGGGCCGAGCGTCGGAGAAGATCGGAACGTTCGGTGAAATGTTCGGGGCGCAGCTCGCGGCGATCGTGCCCGTCGAGCCCAAGCCGGTGCCCGTGCCGGTCCCGATCGTCCTGGCGGCGCCTGTGGCCGTCAGCGATCCGCAGCCGCAGCAGCCGGTCGCGCCCAAGGGGCCGACCAACCGCGAGCGCATGGAGGCCATGGAGGCGTCCATCGCGGAGCTGAAGGCCACGGTGGCCGAGCTGCAGAAGCCGAAGCCCGTCCGCACGGACCGCAAGGCCGTGACGGAGGTGGACAAGGCCAAGAAGCTCATCGCCGCGGCCAAGCGGGACCTGAGCGACGCCGAGCGGTTGGTCCGCCGGTTCGTCCAGGCCAGCAACGCCAACGCCGCCCTCTCGCAGCAGCTCATCGTCGACACGCTGCGGACCATGCTCCGCGACGCCGAGACCAAGCTCGAGCGGCTGCAGGTGCCGGAGGGGAAGGTCTACGACCTCCAGCTCCTCGGCGGCCAGAGCGGAACCGCCGCCGGCTGAGCCACAGCACCTTCGGGCATCCGCCCACAGCACCTTTAAAGGACGCGAGCGCCAACTCGCACCTACGTCCTGGCAACAAAGCCCTGCAATCGCGCGGGGCTTTTTCTTTTGTCAAAGACATACCGTTTCTTTCTCATGTCAAAAACACACGAGGCTTTTTCTTTTTGAAACAGGAGAATTAGATACATCCACCCAAACCACGAATACCCAAGAAAAAACAGGATTGTCTGAGGGCATCGGCCACGCTATTGTGGTTCTCACCTGTGACCAAAAATCCCCCCAGCACAATGGTGCCTAAAAAGACCGTCATTCATCCATTCGCTCAGGGCGTCATTTCTTTCGTAACCGCATTTGCGGCTCTGATACCAGCAATCGTCATTGCGGGTCTTCCTGTAAAAACAGAAGCCGCTTACGGCGACACATCCACATTCGTTTCAAAACTCTTTCCTGCAACAACTGACCCAAATGCCATTTATCTTGATTTTCCTGAAGGCATGGTAGGGGATGGAGCAGGTCGTTTTTACATTGCAGACACACAGAACAACATGATTCGTCTCCTTGATACCAAAGCAGATAAAGTATCCGTGATTGCAGGAAATGGTGATTATGGCTTCGGAGATGGCTTCAAATCCGCAGCGACCTTTGCGCGTCCCTACGATATTGCACGAGACAGCGGCGGCAATCTCTATATTGCGGACACAGAGAATCATGCCATCCGAAAAATCACATCCACGAAAGTCTCGACACTCATTTCACGTGGCCTCAGTCAACCAAAAGGGGTCTCTGTGATTGGTCTACGTCTCTATCTTGCAGATACCGGCAACGGTCTGATCAAGAGCATAAAACTAGACGGGTCTGACCTGCGCATTCACGTCTCTGGGCTATCAGAGCCAACCAAACTGCTGCCGTATGGAACGAATACATTATTTGTGACGGAAAAAGGGAAACAGCGCATTCTAAAAGTGAATCTTCTCACAGGAACCACGAGCGTTTTTGCGGGTGGTGGGTCCGGAAACGGCATTGGAACATCAGCAGGGTTCTCAAGCCTCTTCGGGATGGCGATCGCGGGAAACACCCTCTACGTAGCTGAAACCGTTGGAACAGGCATCGATACCATACGTGCGATCGATCTCGGAACACGTGAAGTCACCACATTCTTTAAAGAACGACTTGGCCTCACGCTTCGACGTGTTCGCGATCTCGAATTCTATGGGAATCGACTCTATGCACTCAGTACCGAATCTCGTATCAATAGCTTTTTACTGTCGGATCCCGTAGGTGATAACCGACTCGATGCGGTGAGTGATTTCTTTAACGACCGAACCGGTCCAAAAGCAAATACACTCGTAGGACGTCCCTACGATCTTGCCCTCACGAAAGATCGCACCGTCCTCTACATGGCCGTCAATAACAAAATCCGGAAGATCAACTTTGTCTCGGGTACGACGAATCATGTGATCGGTCGAAGCGTGGATAACTACATCGAAGGAACCGATGCAGACTTCGTCGCCTTTTCAGCTATTACAAGCATCGTTCTCTCTGCTGATGAGGCACGTCTCTATGTTGTAGACCACTGGAACAACCGTATTCGTACCATTGATCTCGCCACAAAAACGGCATCTCTGTTAGCGGGCGGGGGCGAAATCAATTGTATGAAATCCTGTAACGGCTACGCAGAAGGGAAAAGGGGAAGTGCACGTTTTAATACGCCAACGGCGCTCGTGCTTTCTCCAGACGGGAAAACACTCTACGTGAGCGACACAGGCAATAACCGCATTCGACAAGTGAACATTGCAACGGGTCAGACGAGCCTTATTGCAGGGTCAGGAGCTGCCGGCTATGCAGATGGGATCGGTGCCACGGCAAAATTTAATCATCCCATCGGGGTAGCGGTGAGCAAAGATGGGAAAACGCTCTATGTGGCGGATCAGTTTAACGATCGGATTCGGAAGATCAATCTGGACACGAAGGCCGTGACAACGTTCGCAGGGTCAGGCACGCGTGGATACCGAGATGGCATCGGGCTCACGGCTGTTTTTTCACTACCTGCCAATCTCGAAATGGGAGGCGACGGAAATCTCTATCTTTCAGACACGGGCGCACATCGATTGCGGTTTATCAACACAACAACAGGTTCGGTTCGCACCATCACAGGATCGGGTACACGCGGGTTTCAAAATGGGACACGCTTTACTGCCCGCTTCAATGATCCAAAAGGGCTCGCAGTCGATAACACCGGAGGAAAACTTTACATTGCGGATTACTTTAACGACCTCATCCGGCGTGTTGACATTCCAGGCGATGCACCATTCTTTCAAATCGGCCCGACCGTCACCGGCATTGAACCCTTGAATCGCTATCGAGTCGGTGGCCGCGAGACAGATACAAAATACGTGCGCGTTAAAGGAACCAACTTCCGACATGGCGATGTCGTGCAATTCGGGGACCAGCGAGCTATCGCAACCTATGTAAACAACTCTACCGAGCTTTCTGTCTTGATTCCATTTGGAAAATTGGCGCCAAATTACTATGACGTCACCGTCACGAGTTTGGATGGGCAATCAGGTACGCTCAAAGACGGCTTTGTGGTGCTGAATGTAGATGGATCCTTGCCGCCAGAAAACACACCGCCAGCGGCAGCCAGTGCCTCGTTTTTGGGCTACAAGGATGTGAAGGGAGATTTCACAATCGCGAGCGGAAACAGCATCGGAGATATCAAAGATGAAATCGTGCAGGGGACGGGAGCAGGGCTAGGCCCTCAAATCCGAGTCTTTGATATCGAGGGGAAACTGTTCAGTTCGTTCTTTGCGTTCGCAGAAACGCTTCGTTCAGGTGTGCGCGTAGCTTCCTGTGATCTCAACAACAATAGAAAAGACGAATTCGTCGTTTCGGCTGGCCCACCCGGGCGTCCACATATACGTATTCTAAACGACAAAGGTGCCATGACGGTTTCGCCAGGGTTTTTCGCGCTCGATGGGCTCTTCCAAGGCGGAACGAATGTCGCGTGCGGGGATATCAACGGAGATGGTAAAAATGAAATCATGGTTGCTGCATCCCAAGGCGGAGGACCGCAAGTAACTGTACACAAGCCGGACGGGACCGTGATGGCAAACTTCTTTGCGTTTGATCCATCGTTCCGCGGTGGCGTGAATTTGGCAGCAGCGGACCTCAACGGCGACGGAAAGGACGAAATTATCACCGTTCCAGAGAAGGGAACACCGCAAGTACGCGCCTTTTCTGTAGGGAAAGGCGTCATCACACCGGTCTTGAACCTCTTTGCCTTCCAGCAGAGTTTTGGAGGGGGACTTTCCGTGGCCGGAGGAGATATCGATGGGGACGGGAAGGATGAAATCGTGGTAGGTCAGCGCACGAACGGCCAAGCGTGGGTAAAAGTGCTAGACCAGAAGGGTCTGATTCGTGATGAATTTCTGGCCTATCGGGGCGCGTACCAAGGAGGCGTGAACGTTGCGATAGGAGACGTGGATGGAGACAGGAAAGACGAAGTGCTGACCATTCCGTCCACAAAGAGTCTGCCGGAGATCAAGGTGTTTGATGTGCCAGTGAAATAGCGACACGGCCAGAAAATAGGTATGCTGACCGAACAAAACAATACACCTTCTATGGACACACCTTCTACACCCGTTCCAGCTCCACATATGCAAAATAACCCTCATGGACCCATGGGTCACCGCGGTTGCGATAGGAATTGTCGTGCAGGAGGTAAGCAGATCATTGATCGTGTTTTTCTTGGATTGCTCGTGGTCGCATTGGCGGGCATTGCCGGAGCGTGGCTCGCAGGTAAACCGTTGCCAGTTCGTCTCTCAGGTATTCCAAGCGCAGCAGGTGCTGGCGAAGGTCTCCAAGTGACAGGGACAGGAACAGCAGAAGCCACGGCGGCAGAAGCAACAGTCACGCTGGGAGTGAGAACAGAAGCAGCAACCGCCGAAGCAGCTCAACAAGAGAATGCAAAAACAGCGAAAACAGTCCGTGATGCGATTCGTGCACAAGGCATCGCAGATAAAGATGTCCAAACGAGCTCTTACTCCGTTTCACCAGAATATGATTACAGTACTTCAAAACAGAAAATCACCGGGTACATTGGTGCTCTCAAGATGACGGTTCGACTCACCGATACGTCGAAAGCAGGCACCCTGCTTTCGAAAGCAACGGCAGCGGGTGCGAACGTCTTGCAAGGTCTTTCCTTCGACCTTAACGACGCGCAGCGTGAGCAGTTGCGAGGTGAAGCGCGTCTCAAAGCCGTTGCCGATGCAAAGAAGAAGGCAGAACGCATTGCAAACGCTGCGGGTGCGCGACTAGGACGTGTGAAAGCCATCTCTGAAGGTGGAGACTCTGGTATGAAACCTCCTATGGATTTCGCGGTAAGTGCGTTGAGCTATTCAGCTGAGAGAGAAGTCGCTGTTCCGCCAATCGATGCAGGTCAAAATGAAGTGGAAGTGAGCGTGACGCTGCTCTTCGAACTTGAATAAACACATGGGAGAGGGAGCGCGGGGCGCCTTTATCGTGATCGATGGAACAGACGGCTCTGGGAAGACCGTTCAGTTCAAGCGGCTGGTTGCGCGTCTCCGAGAAGAAAAAATCCCGACAAGTACGGCCGACTTCCCGCAGTACGGACAACCATCCGCACATTTTGTTGAACGCTACTTGAACGGAAAATACGGCGGAATGAACGAAGTCGGAGCAAAGGCAGCTTCACTCTTCTACGCGCTCGACCGGTTCGAAGCAAAAAAAACACTCACCAAGAAACTCGAAGAAGGACGTGTGCTCGTTTCGAATCGCTACGTCACGGCTAATATGGGCCACCAAGCGGCGAAACTGACAGATGCAAAAGAGCGCGCGGCATTTCTCGACTGGCTAGAAGAACTTGAATACGAGATTCTCGGCATTCTGCGCCCCACACTTCAGCTGATTCTTGCGGTTCCACACGAAATTTCGTACCAACTTGTGGCGCTCAAGGAAGCGCGGTCCTACACCAAGCGTAAACGAGACCTCCACGAAGCCGATCGGGAGCATCTCCGACTTGCTTCTGAAGCGTATCGACAGATGGCACAGCGTGATAACACATTCTGTCTCATCGAATGCACACAGGACGGTCAGATGCGGGATGTGCAAGACATTCATGAAGAAATCTGGGGGTTGGTGCAGGAACACTTGAAGGCTCTCAAGATCTCGGCCAGACTAGTGTCCACCCGGGAACGAGTACCTGCTTAAACACGTATGGACCTCGAAACTGTCATCGGGCTGGAAATCCACGTCCAGCTCAAAACCAAGACGAAGCTTTTCTGCGGCTGCCGCAATGCCTTTGATGCGCCTGCACCGAACACATACATCTGTGAGGTGTGTACGGGACAGCCGGGAACGCTGCCTGTTGTAAACCGTGAAGCGGTCGAAGGGATCCTCAAAACAGGGACGGCTCTTGGCTGCAACCTTCCGGACTTCGCACGATTTTCCCGAAAGCACTACTTCTACCCAGACCTCCCAAAGGGCTATCAAATCACGCAGTACGAAGAGCCATTTTGTCTCGGCGGCGGGCTCGATGTCGAACGGGAAGACGGCACCACCTTCCGTGTCGACCTGCTGCGCATTCACCTCGAAGAAGATGCAGGAAAATTGGTCCATGCAGCCGGCCGGACCGGTGTCGATCTGAACCGCGCAGGTGCGCCGCTCATGGAATGTGTCACGCTTCCGTGTGTGAAGTCGCCAGAAGATGCGCGTACGTTTCTCCAAGAACTCCAGCGGACCATGCGCGCCCTCGGCGTGTCCGATGCAGACATGGAAAAAGGCCAGATGCGGTGCGACGCGAATATTTCCTTGCGGCCCAAAGGCGAAGAGAAACTGTACGCAAAAACAGAATTGAAAAACCTCAACTCACCACGCTTTATTGAGCGCGCGCTTCTGTATGAAGTCGCTCGGCAGACGCGTCTTTGGGAAGAAGGGACGCCCGTGAACAAAGAAACGACGCGGAGCTGGAACCAAGAAGACAACACAACACATGAACTGCGAGATAAAGAAGGTGCAGCTGATTATCGCTATTTCCCAGAACCAGACATCCCGCCGTTCTTAGTGGATGACGCATGGCGATCTACGGTCGCGCGACATCTTCCGGAATTGCCGGGAGCCAAGCGGAAGCGGTTCCGAGAAGAATACGGTCTCGCGCGAGGAGATGTAACCGTTCTAGCTGGCGATCCAGACGTGGCCGACTACTTTGAAGAAGTGACCTCAGAATTAGACGAATGGGTGAAATCCTTTGATTCAGGCCCGAATCTGCCAGAGCGAGACCTCAAAAAGCTCGCAAAACTGGCGGCGTCTTGGATCAGTACAGAACTGTTTAAACTCCTAAAAGAAGAGGGGATCAGCATGATACAAACAAAGATCTCGCCGGAGAACTTCGCGGAGCTCCTTGCGATGCTCTACAAACGCAACATCGGCTCATCAGCCGCGCAGGAAGTCTTGAAGGTGATGGCAGAAACCGGCGGCGATCCATCACAAATTGTGGAAGAACGTGGCCTGACGCAGGTTTCTGATACAGGAGCGATCAGGAAAATCGTGGCAGAAGTCTTAGCAGAGCATACAACCGTTGCAGACGAATTCCGCAGCGGAAAAGGCAATGCCCTGCAATTCTTGGTCGGGCAGGTGATGAAACGGAGTAAAGGAGTGGCAGACCCACAGCTCGCACGTCAGCTGCTCGAAGAAGCACTCAAGAATGTCAATCCGCCGGTAGCGTAGAACCGAGATGTCTTCTGTAGGCGACCAGGTGCACGAACCAGAAGCGATCATTGCGGTTGTTGGTCCCACCGCTTCAGGAAAAACGACGCTCGCGAAAGAAATAGCAGAACGCATCGGTGGGTTTGTGGTCTCCGCGGATGCGCGGCAGATTTACAAAGGGATGGATATCGGAACCAACAAAGAACCCCTCACAGTCCGCATCGACCAGGAGGACATTCCTGGATTTGGGTTGGATCTGGTTGAACCAAACGAATCGTTTACGGTGACGGATTTTCAGGCATATGTGCGAACGGTCTTCGCACATCCGCCCAAAGAAGATCTGATCCCGATCTTGGCTGGAGGAACAGGGCTCTGGGTGCAAGCCAGCACGGATGGACTGCAGATCCCTGAAGTTCCGCCGAATCCAACCTTACGTGCGACGCTAGAAATGCGCATCCAAAACGAAGGGCTACAAAAACTAACAGAGGAACTCTTCGCCAAAGATCCTGCGCTCCAAGGCAACATCGACACACAGAACCCCCGTCGGGTGATCCGCGCGCTCGAAGTGATCGCCGCAACAGGCAAGCCGTTCTCTGCCCAGAAAGAGATGCATCTTCCGTCCTTTCAGACGCTGTTTCTCATGCCGGATGTCTCAGCAGAGGAGCTCAAAGCGCGCATCACAATACGTGCAGAACACATGATCCAAGAAGGTCTCTTAGAAGAAACAGCTCGCCTCCGCCAAATGTACACGCAAGACCTGCCAGCCCTCTCGGCGATTGGCTATGCAGAAGCGTCTGCATGCCTAGACGGCGTTCTCCCACAAAAAAACCTCGCGGCAGCCATCGCGCAAAGAACCTGGCAGTACGCACGCAGACAGCGCACGTGGTGGAATAAAGATGAGCGTGTTCACTTGGTGCACAACCCTGACGAAGCTGAACGGCTAGCACGGACATTCCTCAACAACACAAAAAGGTTTGATGTTCGCGTAGACCCAAAGCCGTAGTACACTGTCGCCTGTCTATGCCTGATACTCCGCCCGCCAATCTTCCCTTCACTGACGTGCCGGCACGTCCGGCCACTCCGAGCGAAGGTGAAGACGAACCAGAAACAACCGATACCGCACCGGCACAACTGTCGGGCACTTCCGTGTCGCCTACAGAGCCCGCTCCAGCCGCCAAACCAGCTCCTGAAAAAGAAAAGCTTCCACAAATCGTGCCCGGCATGGAGCCCATTCCAGATTTGCCGAGTATTGAAGATCTGGAACGCCGGAGTGTCATTAAACGCATTCTCCTAGTTGTAGTCTCGGTGATCGTCTTAGCAGCCATCGGCACAGGCTTGGTTGCATTGGTGAACATCTTTTTTGTGAAAGACAAAATTATCGAACCGCCTGCACCGCCAGAAGCACCCACAGCGATTCCAGCTACTCAGGATACCGATGGCGACAAAATGCCGGACGTGTGGGAAATCCGGTATCAGTTCGATCCAAAAGATCCAACCGATGCACGTCGAGACGCGGACTTGGACCGCTTACGGAACGTCGACGAATTCCGCCTGAAGACGGACCCACTCAACGAAGACACCGACGGTGACGGCTTCACAGATGGCCGTGAAGTCGAAAACGGCTACAACCCAAATGGGGAGGGTCGGTTGACCGGTACAACCTCTGGGACGCCGTCTGGAACACAGCCCATAACAAGTGGGCAAGGTGGCACGACAACAGATACGGGCGGAACAACCACGGACGACACACTCTCTGGTCCCGTTGTGCTCGCAGGTCGCTGGAATGGTACGTTTATTGGAGGACAGATCACAACGCAACAAGCGTTCTTCACGCTGCAGCCAAACGGGTCGCTCACAGGTGCATTCAACGTAAAACAAAAAGACCAAACCATTTCCATCGACATTTCAGGAACCTATACCTACGACCGGAAGACGGGTGTATTCACGGGCACGTTGAAAGGTGTGTTTATCCAAGGCCGTAACACAGACACCTTCACAGGTACGCTGAATGGACAGGTCAGCAAAGAAAATACGGCCATCAATGGAACCTGGACGATCATTCCGAAAGCCGCATCGATTGTGAAACAAGATCGTGGGACGTTTGGTCTCACTAAAGCAGGAGACGGGACGAATTGACCACGAAGGTTCTTCGTGCTATAATCTCAGAAGGAAATTCAAAAACCGGGAAAAAGCGGAGGCCGGTCAACACAGAAACCCACATCACCCTCGTATGGCCGACACCTCAAACATGCCGGGATCAGGCGCACCGCAGGATCCTCTAAAGCCTTCTTCAACACCAGGTGGTAACACCAGGGCTTCTTCGATGCCGTCGACAGACCGCAAGCCGAATGCCGATGTCCAAACCATGGCAGACATGATTGAAGCGGCTCGGCGAAAAGCAGCGCAAAACCCACAAGCTCCTCGTCCAGAAGCGCCTGTGGCTCCTGCATCAACGGTACCAATAGCACCAGTCGCACCTGCACCGCGTCCAGTCATGCCAAAACCAAGCCCAAAACCATTTGTGCCGATGCAAGGCCAGAAGTCGGTCATGCCACCAGCTAAACAACCTGTTGCGAAACCTTTTACACCCTCTGCGGGAGGTGTGGTTCTTCCGGTTGCCCCAGCGAAGCCTGTTTCTGCTTCTGCCTCGCCAAAGCCCGTAGCGCCTACCGCAAAAGCGGCCGGATTCCAGGATCGTTCATTGACGCCCGCTACACCGGCAACTTCCGTAGCGCCTGCCGTGATAGCTCAAAAGAACGGTGGTTCCATGGGCATGTCCCGTCGTGCGATGCCGATCGTCTTGATCGTCATGGGCGTCATTGAACTCGCCCTCATCGCAGGAGTTGTCTTCTTGTTCATGCGCTCAGCTCCAGCCGCGCCTGCGGGGGCAGATGGAACGCGACTCATGACACTGGAAGATCGCATCTATGGGCTGGAAACGAAAGGCCAGCAGATCAACACACAAGGACTGCGCATTGAGACACTGGAAGCGGGAACAAAAAACTTCGCCACACAGAAAGACGTGAAAGGCCTTGAAAAAGCGACAGACAAAATCAGTGGCGACTCTGATGCCGACGGCTTGAATGATTATCGTGAGATTGTTGTGGTTGGAACCGACCCAAATGTGGCGGACACGGATGGCGACAGCTACGCAGACGGTTCGGAAGTGCGATTTAATTACAACCCACTGGGGGCAGGTCGCATGGCCGGTCTTGAGCAAGGGCAAACCTACATGGCGCAAACGTGGACAGGAACGATGAAAAGCACGCTGGATGATTATGCGATCGAAGGCAATACAACGTTGATCTTAGAACTCACAAAAGACGAAAAACTGTCCGGTTCTTGGTCTTTCACGACAGGTGGAACACGCTATGAAGCACAACTGAATGGCACCTATCGACTCTCCGTCGCAACCGATGATGTAGAGGCTGTCGCCGATGCGACCATCGTGATTCCAGAAACAGGAGAACGCAGCACAGGCACGATCGGGTTCAAGGGAAGTGTGGATCGTACAACGGGTATGATTGAACTACGTACCGTGTTCAATGATGCATTCGCCGTGAAGACCCTCGCTGGCACAAAAGCTGTGGTCCAATTGTCTGGGAAGCCAGAACAAACAGAAGAAAGGAAACCAGCAGACACGCAAGACACAAGCGCACAGCCAATGCAGTCAAACGACAACGCAACAACGACAGGATCAACAGAGGACAACACGACGGGAACGCCTGCAGTGAAATAATCAAAGACACAAACGCAGATGGGTATGTCTGACATGCCACTACCTCGGGTAGGAGAACATGATGCAACAGGAGATGCGTCTACACCTTTTCCAATCACAGAAACGCCTACAAAACCACGCATGCTTGCAGACAATCGTTTTCTGCGAAAACTCTTAATCTCTGTTTTCGTCCTTGTGGCGCTTGGGATCAGCAGCCCGCTTTGGGCCCGAACACCATCTGAGGACAAGGCCATCCGTCTTGAACAAGAATTGGATGCATACCTCCTCGCAGATGAAGACGGAGATGGTTTATCGAACAGCCAAGAACTAGAGCACGGCACAAATGCGGCAAACCCCGATACAGATGCAGACGGTCTCTCCGATGCATTCGAAATCAAACATCATCTCAATCCGCTCGATCTCTCAAATGCTACATCATGGCAGACGACGCATATTGTTACACCGACGGGACGGAAGACAAAGTAGGCAGGGGTGTTTCCGCGTAAGCGGGTGGCATCAAGTCAGGGTATGTTGCGTAGAGAGCGCCTAAGAAATAGAGCGAACCCGTAAAGAGCACAGGACGCTGTTCTGTTTTGCCTTGTGTAAGGGCTTTTTTGGCTGCTTCTTCAACGGTTTTACAAACCGTGACACGTTTCTTCAGAAGCGAAGGTAAGAGACGAACTAATCGGTCAGGTCGCTGGAAGTGGGGAGCGAGATCAACCGTGGGGAGATAGGTTCGTTCGGAACGTTCAACCAATGCTGCGAGTGCCTCGGAAAGGAGGTTTTTTGCTGCGTAGACAGCGAGTGGCGAGCGCTCGGGAGAAAGCGCTAACAACGTCGCCATGACCGCTTTCAAACCTGCGGCATTGTGGGCGCCGTCTAAGATCACGCGGGGAGGCATAGGGGTTTCGGGGCCAAACGCGGCTGCATCCGTCAGCTGAAATCGGCCCGGATGTACCACCGCTGCACATCCACGCCTCACATCTCCTTCCGAAACAGAAAGAGAGAAGAGGCGAGCCGCTTCTTCTGCGGTGGTCACGGCTAACGCAACATTGCGAACCTGATGTAGGCCGATGAGATTCGTCTTGAGGGTGTCGTAGGTGTGTTGTGGAGTGACAATCTTACAGATTGTTCCATCAAACGAAAGATCTTCACAGAATGCGAGACGTGGTTCCGCAAGTGGGACGCCAAACGTACAGCAACGCTCTTCTAACAGCGCACGAGCCTCACCCTCAGCGGTTGTGACCGCGGCGCGCGTCCCTTTTTGAACGGCATGAATTTTGTCCCAGGCAATTGCATGAATCGTTTCACCCAGAATCTGCATGTGGTCCAACGAGACATTCGTCAGTGCGACCAACGGACACCGGAGGGCTGTGGTCGAATCATGTCGGCCGCCTAAACCCGCTTCGAACAGCGCAACATCCACACGCCACTCCCGGAACAACAGCACAGCAAGAGCGGTAATCAATTCAAATCGCGTCGGTTCTTCACCTGTTTCGTCTTTGAGGCGCGCTGCAACCGGCCCGAGTAAACGAATCTGTTCTTCGAACATGTCTTCGGAAAGGAAGTGCGACCCTGAACGAATTTTCTCCGTCTCGCTCACAAAAGCAGGGGAGAGGAAGGCGCCGACGCGATACCCAGCAGCTTCCAAGATCGCCTGC
>CAYJMK010000009.1:13591-14047 GCA_964371425.1 uncultured Candidatus Saccharibacteria bacterium | reverse complement strand
CGAGCTCATCCAACCGAGGATTCGCTTGGATCCCTGTTGGCCCTTGGGCTCGCGCTTGAGAAATTAGGGAAAGAAGTCACGCTGGTCGCCTACGGACCTCTGGCTTCTTCCCTTTCGTTTTTGCCAGGCTTTACACGGATTGTACCGACGGCGGATGCACGCGGTCAGTTTGTGATTGCGCTGGATACGACGTCTGCGAAGGTGGCAGATTTGTCTTACGATTTTTCAGACGATGGGAAAGAGCTACGCATCTGCGTGACGCCGCAAGATGGCATGTTTGGTGCCCAACATGTGCGATGTGACATTCGTCGCGGTGCGTTTGATTTTATTGTCACGGTGGATGCACCGGATTTTGAATCGCTTGGCCCTGCGTATGAGCAAGCGCGAGATTTGTTTGTTTCGGTGCCGGTGGCGAATATTGCCGCCCACGCTGGGAATGCGCGCTACGGAGAAGTG
>CAYJMK010000009.1:11951-13581 GCA_964371425.1 uncultured Candidatus Saccharibacteria bacterium | reverse complement strand
GCCCCACACCCAGCGAACCCCCCCAACCGATAACTCAATATGAAAGATCAAACCCCCACCTCGACGGCAGAGGTGTTAGTTCCGCTTCTGGAATCGTTTGGAGGTGATGTGATCGATGCAAATGTGGCGACGGCGTTGCTGGCTGGCATTATTGCGGGAACACGGAGCTTTCAGCGCGAAACAACTTCTCCGCGTGCGTTCACGATTGCGGCGCAGTTAGTGGCTCATGGAGCGGATCAGCAGCGCGTTGTGCGGTCGTTGTTTAAGAATCGGTCGCTGGCTGGGATGCGGTTGTGGGGTCGGCTGTTTTCGCATTTGGCGTATGACGAAATCGCGAAGATGGCGTGGACATCTGCGACGCGAGCCGATTTTACGGAGATTGATGCTGCACTTGAAGACTTAGCTGGGATCGAGGATGAAATCGCCATGTCTCTTCCCAGTGTGAGCCGCGCCGTGATTTTCTTTGAAGATGAGAGCGGTGTTTCCCATGCACGCCTGACGTGTTTTGATGGCGAAGTTTTGGCTGTGTCGCGAGCGTTTGGAATGCCGGCGCGTGGGTTGTGTGTGGAAGTGGTACAGCCGGGTGTTGCGTTGGCAGAGATGCAAGAAGCGGTTCTGAATACGCTGAAAACGATTCCAACGTCGGTTCCTGCGGCGACCCCTGTGCTAGGATAGGTGTGAATCGCCTTCAATAAGCCATTTTGTATGGAACAGAATCCTTTTGTGTTCGCTCAAGAGCAACTCCGGCATGCCGCTGAGATCATGCAGCTCGATCCAGACGTGTTGAAGGTGCTTGAACGGCCGGCGCGTATCCATACGTTTGTGTTGCCGGTGCGAATGGATGCTGGGGATTTGCGCTTGTTTGACGCGTACCGTGTGCAATACGACAACGCGCGTGGGCCCTTCAAAGGGGGGATTCGGTATCACCAGGGTGTCACGTTAGATGAAGTGAAAGCACTTGCGTTTTGGATGACGTTGAAGACGGCTGTCGTAGGGATTCCAATGGGCGGAGGAAAGGGTGGGATTGTTGTGGATCCAAAGGAATTGTCTTTAGGCGAATTGGAACGATTGACGCGCGCCTATGTTCAGGCGGGAGGTGGCATTTTTGGGCCACAGATCGACGTGCCAGCGCCAGATGTGAACACCACTTCGCGTGAGATGGATTGGTTTGTGGACGAATTCACGAAGGTTTCGGGTTCGTTGCAGCCTGCCGTGATTACGGGCAAATCGATTGAGAATGGGGGATCGGCGGGACGTGGGAAAGCGACGGCGCAGGGTGGGTTTTATGTCTTGGAAGAAGCGGCAAAAACTGTTGAGCTTTCTTCTGGGCGTACGGTCGCGATCCAAGGGTTTGGGAACGCGGGTTCGCATATGGCGAAGCTGTGCGTAGCGGCTGGATTTAAGATTGTCGCCGTTTCTGATTCGTCTGGTGCCTTGTACGACCCAGCTGGGCTCGATGTTGAGATGCTTGCTCAAGAAAAGGCTGCAAAGAAGCGTCTGAATGACTTAGCGACGGAATCCCAGCGGAAGACGAATGCTGAATTGTTGGAGCTTGATGTCGATGTGTTGGTCCCTGCGGCTTTGGAAAACCAGATCATGGAAGAAAATGCTGACCGTGTCCGCGCCAAGT
>CAYJMK010000009.1:6744-11941 GCA_964371425.1 uncultured Candidatus Saccharibacteria bacterium | reverse complement strand
CAAGTTGGTGTTGGAATTGGCGAACGGGCCTACAACGCCCGCTGCGGACAAAATCTTGTTTGCGAAGGGTGTACATGTGGTACCAGACATTTTAGCGAATGCAGGTGGTGTGACCGTGAGCACGTTCGAGTGGGAACAGAACCTTTCTGGCGAAACATGGACCGAAGAGCAAGTCGATGCCAAGTTGGCGCCGATTATGCGGGAATCGTTCCGGGAAACAGATGAGCGCGCGAAGAAATACAACGTGGATTACCGCACAGGGGCCGACATTCTGGCGCTTGAGCGGATCGCGGAAGCGATGAAAGTGCGGTTGGGAGCGTAAACATTTCCGCTCGCGCAGCGGAACCAGTGTCACGCAGTGCTATACTGCGTGCGCTATGTCTACGCATTCCGCTACCGATCCTTCTTCCACTATCGACTCATCTGCGACGTCTTTTTTGGCGAGCCGAGAACAGCTGCGTCGTGATGAGCAGTTGATGGACCGGATGAAGTCGATTCATCTTGGTGGGTTAGAGAACGAGACTAAGATGCTCGCGGCTTCGATGAATATTGGCTATATCGACCTGGCGGGATTTCCGATCGATAAAGAAGTGCTTTCCATGGTTTCGGAAGAAGAGGCGCGCGAGACCTCTACGGTGCCGTTTTTTCGGCAGGGAAAGAAGTTGCGTCTTGCCACCGCAGACCCGTTGCATCCAGGCGTGATGGAAATGATCGGTCGGTTTACGGCAGAAGAGTACGAAGTTGGGTTGTATTTGGTTTCGCGCCCGAGTTTGGATCGCGCACTAAAGGTGTACAAACAAATCGTTGTCACGGGTCCACGTGCTGCGGATGACGAAATTGATTTGTCTGAAGTTTCTGTTTCGCAGGCACAAGCTGCTGTGAGTTCGCTCACAAAAATGGGTGCAGAGCTGGCTTCGATTCCTGCCACAGAACTGGCAGCAGCGGTGTTACAAGCGGCAATTGGGGCCGGTGCCAGTGACATTCACTTAGAAGCGGGAGCGCAGGACGCAACGTTGCGGTTCCGGCTGGATGGCGTGCTGCATGAAGCGACTGTGCTTTCGAAGATCTCTGCGCAAGCGCTTTCGACACGCTTGAAGCTGCTTTCGCACGTGAAAGTGAACGTGAAAGATGAACCGCAAGATGGACGTTTTTCGATTCGCACGAAAGACGGTATGATTGACGTGCGCTTTTCTTCTCTACCAACCGCGTTGGGCGAATCCCTGGTGATGCGATTGTTAGGAACGGGTCCGGCATTGTCTTTGGAAGATTTGGGGATGCGGCCGCAGGCGCTGGCGGTGTTGAAAGATGCCATTTCTGCTTCGTTTGGGTTGGTGTTGACTACTGGGCCGACAGGTTCTGGTAAAACGACAGCGTTGTACGCGGCGCTGCGTTCAAAACTGTCTCCGGATGTGAAGATTGTGACGCTGGAAAATCCGGTGGAAATCAAAGTGCCGGGGATCCAGCAGGTAGATATTGAACCAGATAAAGGGCTCACGTTTGCTGCGGCTCTACGCTCGGTGTTGCGTCAGGACCCGAACGTGATCTTGGTCGGTGAAATTCGTGATGCGGAAACGGCAGAGACGGCTGCGCAAGCTGCGCAGACAGGGCATTTAGTGCTTTCCACACTACATGCAAACGATGCGGCGAATGCGGTGGTGCGGTTGTTATCCATGGGCGCACGACCCGATGTGATTGGGTCGGCGTTGGCGGCGGTGATGGCGCAGCGGTTGGTGCGAAAACTGTGTGTGAAGTGTCGGCGTGAAAAGCAATTACCACCTGAACGTATTGTGGAATTACGGAAAGAGTTGGGCGATTTGTTCCCGGCGCGTTCGTCGATGGTGTACACCGCTGGGAAGGGCTGTGCGGCCTGTGGCGAAACAGGCTATAAAGGCCGGATTGGGATCTACGAAATCTTTCGAGCGGATGCGGAGATGCGTGCATTGGTTCAAGAGCGAGCGCCATCCCATGTGATTTTAGAGGCTGCGCTGAAGCAGGGGATGATCACGATGCGACAAGATGGGCTGTTGAAAGCGTTGGAAGGTATTACGTCTGTTGAGGAAGTGGATCGCGTCACAAAACAATAAATTAGCGTCTCTCATCCTGAAGAGCCCACCCCTCCTGCTCGACAACACAGTCTTGCCGGAGGGGTGGGCTCTTCAGGATGAGAGAGTTGTTTAGAGAAAAACACCTTGAAAACAAAAATGCTGGAGGCAGGGCTCCAGCGGTGAGTCGTTCTTAGGAAGGGACGCCTCTGCGGTCGACGATTCTGGCCTGATTCGTGCAGGGCACTTCACAGCGCACGAATGTGTAACGCGGAAGATAGCAAACATGCACGCGCGTACAATACGTGCACCTAGAATGTGTGACTAAGTTGTGCCGACGATGCTTTCTATCCGAGTTGCGCGCGCTGTTCTTCGAGCTGCTGCAACGTGTGTTCCGCTTCTTTCAACTTTTCTTGTTCTTCTTCTACAAGCGCTTGTGGGGCGTGTTTTCCGAACGCATCGTTTGAAAGTTTTGCGCGAATCTTCTCTGCGTACGCGCCTTGCTGGGTGATTTCTTTTTCTAGGTGGACGCGTTCTGCTGCCAGGTCCACAACACCTTCAATATGGAGGGTGAGTTCTGTTCCCACTGCGTGGAGCTGAACGGCGGCACCGGTTGCGAGTTCTGGCACCAGGTGAATTCCGGCGAGGTGTTCCATCAGGCTGCGCTGTTCGTCCGAGAGGCCGTTGCAGACTGCGTCGAGTGCTACGTTACGTGGCAGACGAAAGGCGCCACGGAAGCTTCTGACGGTTTCGACGAGCGCTTTGACGATCGTGAACGCTGATTCTGCCTCGTCATTTTTTCTTGTTGCCAGCTCCTCACCATTTAATCCAGGCCATGCTGAGACAATCAATAGTGCTGGTCGATCGAGGTGCTGCCAAATTTCTTCTGTAATGAACGGAGTATACGGATGGAGTAGGCTGAGAACGGTCTCTAAGACGTATCGCGCAACAGCGCCACTTCCTTTCTGGTTCTCCTGTTTCAAGATCTCGATGTACCAGTCAGCGAATTCGTTCCAGACAAATTTGTAGATCTGTTCTGCAGCGATTCCTAGGTCGTATTTTGATTCGATGTTTTTTTCTTCATCTCCATCAATCCAAACTGTTACCTCGTATTGCGTGTGGGCAAGACGAGCCAGGATCCATCTGTCAGCGAGTGTTTTTGCTTCTGGGACTTCGTCTGGTTTTCTGCTGACGTCCGGGAACTTCGTCGTAATGAACCGTGCGACGTTCCAGACTTTGGTCGCAAAATTTCGATAGCCTTTCACTTTTTCTTCGTAGACACGGACGTCATTGCCGGGGGTTGTACCGACAATGAGAGCGAGTCGGAGCGCGTCTGCGCCGTATGCGTCAATCATTTCGAGTGGGTCGATGCCGTTCCCTAGGCTTTTACTCATTTTGTGGCCTTGTTTATCACGAATCAGACCGGACAAGTAGACGGTTTTGAACGGTACTTCTCCAAGCGCGTACGTAGACGCTAGGATCATGCGCGCGACCCAAAAGAAGAGGATGTCGTAGGCCGTTTCTAGAACGCTTGTGGGGTGGAAGGTTTCTAGATCTTTCGTTTTGTTTGGCCACCCAAGCGTGCTGAAGGTCCACAATGCAGCGGAGAACCACGTGTCGAGTGTGTCTTCGTCTTGAACGTAGGGTTTTTCCGCTGTGCTTGGATCTGTCTCCGAAACAACGACTTGCGTTTCATCGCCTACAGCACCTGCTGGGTACCACACAGGAATGCGGTGGCCCCACCAAATTTGGCGGGAGATACACCAATCACGGAGGTTATCTACCCATCCGAAATACGATGTATTAAAACGTTCCGGCAGGATCTGGATGTGTTTTTCACGTACAACCAGGTTCATGGCTTCTTTGAGGCTAAGCCTTTTTCCGTCCAGGTCGATTTCGTTTTTCTGTGCGTCTCTGAGGTGGTCGATCGCAGGTTTGTTCACGTTCACAAACCACTGCTTCAAGATCTGCGGTTCGATCACGCCACCACCGCGCGAGTTTTTCGCCACACGGTGCACGTAGCCTTCTTCAACGCGGATCAATAGACCTTTTTCACGCAACTTCTCCACAATCAGCGGTCGTGCTTTTGCAATCGGCATTTCCGCGAATGCACCTGCGATGGGGAGTAACGTTCCGTCGAGTCCAATGATCTGCTCACGGTCGAGGTGGTGTTTTTCTGCGATGTCGAAGTCTTCCAGTGAATGCCACGGTGTGATCGTCATGGCGCCGGTGCCGAATGCTGGGTCTGCGGCTTCGTCCTTAATGATGGTCGCGGTAATGGGTCCGTTGATCCATTCACACGTAAACGTATCGCCGTGCTTGTATTGTGCGTAGCGCGTGTCTTCTGGGTGAACCACTAAATATTTGTCGCCAAATTTTGTCTCTGGACGTGCGGTGCCGATTTCAAATGGGCCGTATTTGAACACGTAGAAATCCGCTTTTTCTTCTTCGTATTCAATTTCAATGTCCGAAACGGTCGTGCTGAGTTTGGGATCCCAGTTCACGCTGCGGGCACCACGGTAGATCAGACCATCTGCGTACATTTTCTGAAACATGACGAAGACGGCGTGGGAAAGTTCTGGCGAGAAGGTGTAGGCCTCACGAGACCAATCACAGGACGCACCTGTGCGACGAACTTGATTGCGAATGGTGTCTTGTGACCCTGCGACATAGGTTTTGACACGTTCGAGAAACGCTTCACGGCCGAGGTCGTGTCGTGTTTTCCCTTCTTCTTTTTGAATGATGCTTTCGACTTTGGATTGCGTTGCAATAGCGGCGTGGTCTGTTCCTGGAAGGTATAGGGCGCGTTTGCCGCGCATGCGGTGGAATCGCGTCAGGATGTCTTCCGTGGTGATGCGTGCGGCGTGGCCTAAGTGGAGGGTACCCGTGGCGTTTGGCGGCGGCATCATGACCGTGAATGGCTCTTTAGATGGGTCTTCCGATGGCTTGAAGAAGCCTCCTTGTTCCCATATCTGGTAGAGCGCTTCTTCTGAGGTAGCAAAGTCGTAACGAGGCGGAAAAGACGACTCTGCTGCGTCTTTTGTCTGTGCCTCTTGTGGATCGAGTGAATTTGACATGTGAGATCAATTATTGTACAAAGGTGTTTCTCTGGACACCGCCGCTAACGGCGGATTTTTCTTGTAAAAAGGACAAAA
>CAYJMK010000009.1:4565-6734 GCA_964371425.1 uncultured Candidatus Saccharibacteria bacterium | reverse complement strand
GCGCGTTTTTGGTGCGCTCAGCCTATTGTATATTGCCGTCTCGTGGCGATTCGGGAACGTTCTGCGTTTGTGTTGGCGTGCTGTGAGAGTTGCGCACATCAAACGTTTTTCCGTTCCAGCCTGTTTCAATTGGATGAAACATACAGGGCGACACGGATCCTGTATGTGGCTGTAGCAACTTATGCACCGATCCTAATCTTCTTCTCCGCCGAGTCAACTGTGGTGCGTGATACGTTTTCGACTGGTCGGCACGGCGTGAATGGTTTCTGGTTCTGCTGGTTCTTTCCAAAGCGAGGCGATACCGATCATGGCGGCGTTGTCGCCACAGAGAGCAATGGGTGGAACGTGGAGGGGAATACCAACTTTTTCAAGAGCTGTTGCAAGCGCGTCACGTAATGCGGTGTTTGCTGCGACGCCGCCTGCAAGAATGACCGATGCCGCATTTTCCCGTTCTGCGGCGCGAACAGTTTTTGTAACAAGTGTTTCGACCATCGCGGCTTGAAACGAAGCGGCGACGTCTACCTTTGTCTGTTCGGAAAGCGGTTGTGGGAGTGTTTTGATGACGCGTGCCACGTCTGTTTTCAGACCGGAAAGAGAGAAATCATCTGTCTGCTCGTGCAGCATGGGACGTGGGAATGGAAACGCATGTGGATTTCCGTTTTTTGCTGCTTTTGAGATCTGCGGACCGCCTGGATAAGGGAGGCCGAGGAGTTTCGCGACTTTATCGAATGCTTCGCCGGCCGCGTCGTCTCGCGTTCCGCCGAGTCGCGTTCGTGTTTTTTCGTCTGTGTGGCGGCTGAGTTCGCTATGACCGCCTGACACTAAGAGAGAGACAAGCGGGAACACGGGTTTTGGATCCTGTACAAATGTGATGGCGATGTGAGCATCTAAATGGTTCACCGGAACAAGGGGTTTGTTCAGTGTGACGGCTAACGATTTTGCGGCTGTCACACCAACATGGAGGCATGACAAAAGACCAGGTGTCGATGTAACAGCGATACGGGCGATGTCTGGCAGCGTCGTTTTTGCTTCTTTCAGTGCAGCTTCAATCGTTGGGACAATGTTTTTCGCATGTCTCCGTGCTGCCTGTTCCGGAACAACGCCTGAGGTGAGAGCGTGTTCAGCTGCTTGGGAAGCGACACTATTCGAAAGAATCTTGCCATCTGAAGAGACGACGGCTGCAGAGGTTTCGTCGCAAGAGGATTCGATGGCTAAGGTGAGTTCCATGGATGGGAGTATGGGCCAGCTTGGGAGTTCGTGTCTAGGACTGTGTTGAGAGGAAGGGGACGGGAGGGGGAGGCAAGACCTTCTTCGGAACTGGCTATCGGCCCGCTCTTGCGGCGGGCCGCGCCTGCACCTCGGCAATGGCGCCTCACCGAAAACGGCTCGGACCAAGCCGCCATTGCCTCCGCAGCTTCCTCTGAAGGTCTTGCCTCCCCCTCCCGTCTCCTTCCTCTCGAGAAAGGTTCTTCCGGTGGCTTGCACCTGTCCGTTCACGAGCTTATGCTGCTAAAGGTTTGTTGAGGTATGTTGTTTCTTAGGCTCCTAGAGCGCCGTACCGCGGGAGGCGGAGCGGCGTTTTCTAGGTGCAGGAACTGGGAGGTTCACATGGCTGCTCGCGCAGCAGGGAAATCGGTGTCGTCTGGGCGGAGTTCTAAAGGTCCGGTGCGGATTGCATGGCAGGGGTTGGCTGGTCAGTGCCAGATCTTTGTCGTCAATTCGCGCATCCGTCGGGGAGATGCGCGCCATGCGTACTACGAGGAGGTCGTGGCTGAGCTTCCGAATGGGAGTGACACGCTCTACTTTCCGGTCGTTGTGCGACCGGATGGATTCGGCGCGGAACTCGGACGGGTGGCGCGGTTGCTTCTGGCAGCTGGTTATCGGCCCACAGCACGTGTGACGAAGGTCGACGTGCTCATGTGTCCCATCCGGAGAGCTCCGCGGGTTCGCCTGCCTCAGTTTGAGGCGTTGCGATCCGGAACGGATCCGGTCATCGCAGACGTCGTCGGCGCTTAAATGCGTCTTTTTTTGTTGCACGATTCACTTCTGTCTCGCCTCCGATTCTGAAGTCGTTTCTAGAACCCAGCGACGTTTGCTCCTGGTTCTACGTTTCCGTACGCATTGAATTCGCTATAAATTGTTTTCTCTTTGTCGAATGCGAACACCTAA
>CAYJMK010000009.1:0-4555 GCA_964371425.1 uncultured Candidatus Saccharibacteria bacterium | reverse complement strand
TTGACCTCCGGAATTCTGAACCATAACGATTTCGTCCTTTTTGTCGCCATCAAAATCCGTTGTGGCTACATCCACTCCACCTCGGAACGTTGTCGCGAAGGGGAAGAAACTGATCGCGAGCGCTTTTCCTTTCCCGCTGAACGCACGAACATGGGGTCCGCCTCCGGGGCCAGCGCCGGTGATGATTTCGTCTTTCCCATCACCATCCAAATCTCCTGCGCTCACGCGGACGCCGCCTTTGAATCCATCGGGATATGGTTTCAGTTCGAATTTCTTGCGGAGTGTTCCATTGTTTTCGATCACGCGTACGCGTGCTGCGGAACCAGGACCGGTTCCGACGAGAATTTCGTCTTTCCCATCGCCATTCAAATCTCCTGTTGCTACGTCGACACCTGTGCGGAGCGATGCATCAAACGGGAAGAGTTTTGCAAACCGAATCGTTCCATTTGCGTCTGAGAATACCCGGACGTGGGCTCCACCTCCGGGGCCAGCGCCGGTGATGATTTCGTCTTTCCCATCGCCATCCAAATCTCCTGCGCTCACGCGGACGCCGCCTTTGAACGAAGGTGCATATGCCATGAAGGACCCGATCAGTTTCTTTTGCTGGCGATTAAACACACGGACTTCTGGTGCACCGCCAGGGCCCGCTCCCAGAATAATTTCCTTGTTACCATCACCGTCTAAGTCGCCTGTGGCGATGTCTGCACCGGAGAGCCAATTCGTGGGGAAGCCGAAGAATGTCCCTGTTTCTAGTTCAAGCGAGCGTCCGTTTTTTTGGTTTCGTACGTACGATTGCACTTGCGCCAGCATTTTGCCGGACGGGCTAATCGCGTAGCGTGCGAGTCGTTTGGGATCGACGTCTGCTGCAAGTTTTCCTGGGAAGAACAGTTCCGCGTCGTACCATTCAGCAAGTTTTGTTTGACTTCCAAGGCCCCAATACACCCACTGCTCTTCGACAGGAATGTACGCTCCTTTTCGGAGACCAAAATGCAAGTGTTCCGCCCAGTATCCGTTTTCTTCTCCCTGAGTGCCGATTTGGCCAATGTATTGGCCTTTGATCACTTCGCTTCCTTCTGCGGGCATGTCTGTGGTGGTCCGCATGTGGCCGTAGAGCGAAACAATTTTAGATTGGTCTGCGAGGGTGTGTTCAATCAGGACAACGGTTCCAAAACGGGAATGAATCCCGATGTGTTTCACGATCCCATTTCCAATGCTGTAGACCGGTGTTCCGGCCGTTGCTTCTCCGTCTGTTCCGAGATGATAAATACCAGTGCCACGGAACGCGCCGAATTCGCCGCCGCCATGAACAGGCCCCCAGTCGGCGAGGGGATAGGTGAAGTCTTGGGCGATGTCAGCTTTTGGGGCTACCGCTTTGACCGTTTCTGTTGGTGGCTGTGCGAATAGTGAAACGCCTAGCATAAGCCCAAAAGCCGTCATGAAGAGGCGGTTGGTCAACGACGGCTTGGGAGCGGCGGGAGTGGGGGTCACGAGTTGGGAATTTGGTTTGTTTCTTCCTCCACGAATCTCTGATGGATTTTAGCATGTTTTGAGCTTGATTTCAAGGATGAAAAAAGCCCCTGGTTGGGGCGTTCCGACGAGCTTTGGCCGTCGAATCGATCGATCAGGCGATCAAGCTTTGGCGCGTTCCGCGAGCGCGCGGCCGATCTCTTCCGCAGCACGCTGAGCGGCGGCGGCCGGATCCTCCGCATTGATGATCTCACGGCCCATCACGATGAAGTCCGCGAGGGTACGTGCGCGTCAGCGCGTCGCGGAACGGGGGATCGTACGGCCTGCGAATCTTTTTTGTAAGTCTTTCAAGCCTCTTTTCTCCTTCGTTACGAAGGCATTTCCATCACAATCAACTTAAATTTTCCTGTCTTCGGATCGAACGGGAGATTCCGAACCGATTCGATGCGGAAATCTACCGCACCTGTCAGCTTTTTCGCGGCGAGAATTTCGTCCATGCGGCGCTCGATTTTTGGGTAGACCGTGTCGGGGCTCCCTGAAAGTTCGACGCGCATGGTGAGACCGCGGATGCCGTGGCGAACAAATTGGAATCGTTTTAAACCGGGGACGAAAAATTCTGCTAACTGGAGGGGATGCAAAAATTCTGTGGTGCCGGCGAACGTTTGGAACCACATGAGTTCTTCGCTGCGACCGAGCGGTGCAAAGATGCGTCGCCAAGGTCTGCCTCCCAGCTTCACGTCTTCTTCTTTTGTGCGGACATCTTCGCGAACAATATCTTCCATCTGATACCGAATGAGTGGGAACAAGGGATTATAGAGGTTGGTGAATGTCAGAAGGCCGGCTTTTCCAGATGGCACGGGGTGTCCGCTGCCGTCCACGATTTCGAAGACGTGGAGGTCTTCGAACAGATCCAGTGTCTCTGCGCCGGGTTCTGCATTCGCTGCTAAACAAGCAGATTCGGTACACGCGTAAAAATTGATCGGTTCGACGCTCCACGCGTCCTTGCACAACTTTTTTGTTCGCGAGCTGACGGGTTCGCCGGAAGCAATAAGACGTGTGGGTGTAATAGAAAGTCTTCCGGCGATTTGTTCGCGTGCTAAGAGTTCCAGCGCAGAGGCGTATCCGGAGAGTTGGTTGGGTTGGAACGCATTCAATTTGATGACGAGTTCTGTCACGGGCTGCATGACGGACAAGAAAAGTGTTTTGTACAACGCTTTCGGTGCGCCGGAAGCGAGGGTAATCCCCGCATAATGTCCGTCTGTTGCGCCTAAAAAGGCGAGACGTGTGCGACTGAGTGGGCGCAAGGGGGCTTTTGAAACGCGTGTAATGGCGGCAGCACGGGCTGTTGCCCAGGCTTCTGCGCTATACAGAAAAAAGCCGACGCGGCCTGAACTTCCAGAGGTGTGGAGTGCGACGATTTCGTTTTCTAATCGTTCTTGAGGATCACGAGAATGTTCAAAAAACATTTCGAGGGTTTTGTACGATGCGCGTGGATCCGTCACAACGCGGTCGTAGTGTTCCATCAACCGTTTTTTCTCCACGGTTGGGAGTTCGCTTAATAGAATCGTTTGGAGCTGATCCTGTTTGATGTTGTGTCCAGACCAATACTCGCGGTAGAAGGGCGAATAGTCCCATGCGTAGTGCAAGAGGGTTCGCAGTTTTTCTTCTTGTAGCGCTAACAGTTTTTCACGCGATAACGTTGCTGCAGAAGACGTATTGCGAAGCGATTTAAGAAGGTCGAAGGTCATCTGTGTCGCTTACGCTTACGCGCCAAAAGTGCCTGTGCTGAGTAAGAGGAAGACGAGACTGACCATGCCGGTTGCGAATAAGAGTTGGTCGACCGCTCCCCCTCCTTTCGGTGCTTTCCATTTCTTTGGGAGGAGCTGGTAGAAGCGCTTTTTTGGGAAGAAATAGCGGACACCCATCCCATTCAGTCCGTCGATCAAAGGATGGGAGGCGTACCCAACGGCGAAGACGGCGGGGAGGAGCGGTTCGAAATCCCGCAAAAAAACGAATATCAGCGTGCCAAAAAGCGCCACAGCCAATGCAGAATGGAAGAATCCTCGATGCTGAAAGATGCCGCGACCCGGGCTCAAAATCCCGCCGCCTAAAAAGTGGATTTTGGCTCGGTCTGCATCGATATCTGGGAGGAGGCCGGCAAGGGCACCGACGCCAAGAAGGAGCGTAATGGTTCCGCTATCCGCGCCAAAGAGCGCAGCAATCCAGGCTGCATTTGCTCCAATCACTGCATCAAATGTGTAGCCGGAAGAAGCTCCTGCAAATGCAAGGGTGTTGAGTGAATGCGTGAGGATTACGTCTCCATTGTCAAAGTTAATCACTCCTCCTGAAGCAAGGAACAGGTCTGCCCACATCAAAGCAGTGGTTCCCAAGGCATTCCCGTCTGATGTGGAGGGAGACAAGGCAGTGGCAGTAAGGGTGAGTTCGCTTGCTGCTCCGATGCCAATGACAAGGTCTGTGGTGGCGTTGATGTCAATATCCCAGCCTGTTCCAATCTGGAGGCCGGTTACCACGCCTGTGGGATTGGTAATGTTGGGAATGTCTATGGCTTGAACCGTATCTCCTGCTTCGGTTGCTCCAACAGGGTCAATCACTATCCTGATGCCTGCGTTGTCTATGGAACCTGCAGTTGCCGTGGTCACCAAGTTGATCTGCAAGGCATCAATGGCTGTGGTAATGGTTCCCTGGCCTGCATTGGTGATGGCAAGAAGGTCAGCGGTTGGAGCTGCGGTTGCTGCAATGGTTGCGTTCTCTCCTGCTGCCAGGTTGATGTCTATGTCGTCATTGACTGTGAGGATGTCGGCTAAGGTAAGGCCCCCTCCTGCAACAAAGTCAGTTCCTGCGTCTCCGATGTTCAAAAGAAGGTTTGTGTTGAGGTCAATGTTTCCTCCTGCGAGGGTGATGATGTTGGTTGAAAGGGTGAGGGTGACGTCTCCGTTGTCAAAGTTAATCACGGCTCCGCTTGCCAAGAACAGGTCTGCCCACATCAAAGCAGTGGTTCCCAGGGCATTCCCATCTGATGTGGAGGGAGACAAGGCAGTGGCAGTAAGGGTGAGTTCGCTTGCTGCTC
>CAYJMK010000008.1:6907-15640 GCA_964371425.1 uncultured Candidatus Saccharibacteria bacterium | reverse complement strand
TCGGAGATGAGCGCTGGTTGCGGATTCGAAACGAAGCGGATGGTAAGACGATGCTGACCTACAAACGCCTCACAGACCACAAAAGTCTGACAGGCATGGAAGAGGTTCAGGTTGGCGTGGAAGATATGGAAAAGATGGGCGCGATTCTTTCCTGTCTTGGTATTGGCAACTACGTCGTGCAAGAAAACGAACGGGAACGCTGGGATCGAAACGGTGTAGAAGCCACTATCGACTTCTGGCCAGGCCTTACGCCTCTTATGGAAATCGAAGGTCCTACAGAGGCAGCTGTTCAGACCTCCGCCGCAGACCTTGGTTTGAACATGAACGACGCTCACTACGGAAGCATCGGCAATGCCTACGACGCGGAACTGGGCATCACTTCCGAAGAAGTCCTGATGGTGAAACATCTTACGTTTGAGAGCGGCCCAGCGGAACTGCAACAGGTCAAAGCGAATCGAACAAAGTGATCAAGGCCGAGCCCTAACTGGGCTTCTTTTTTTACCAACGCACGCACTACGCAATGTTTTCTGACACAATCGGCGTAAACGTTTCTGGCACAGGAAATGCTTCGGTGAGTTCGCGGACTTTTGTGAGCGTTTTTTCTCGCACGGTGACATCTGTTGGTGCTTCTACAACATCTGCAAACAGTCCTGCAATCACAGCCATTTCCGCTTCTTTCATACCGCGTGTCGTCAGCGCGGGCGTGCCGATTCGAACACCGGAGGGCTTCATGGGTGGGGCCGGATCGTACGGAACGGTGTTTGCGTTTGTCACGATCCCCGCTTCTTCTAGTGCTTCTGCAGCTTGCTTGCCAGGAATATCCTTATTCCGCAGATCCACGAGCAACAAGTGATTGTCCGTTCCACCAGAGACAAGCGTCAGACCGCGCGCCAACATCCCATCTGCCATCGCTTTTGCATTCGCCACAATCTGGGCTCCGTAGGCTTTGAATGCGTCCGTAGAAGCTTCACCGAGCGCAACGGCAATGGCCGCGGTGGTGTGGTTATGCGGACCGCCCTGAAGCATCGGGAAGATGGCGCGATCAATCGCTTTTGCGTGTGCTTCTTTACAGAGAATCATGCCCCCGCGTGGGCCACGCAGTGTTTTATGCGTTGTGGTTGTGACCACATCTGCATGTTCCACCGGAGAAGGATGCACGTTCGCCGCAATCAACCCCGCCACATGCGCAATATCCGCCAAAAAGAAGGCACCTACTTCGTCTGCAATCTGCTTAAAGGCAGCGTAGTCGTAGAGACGTGGATAGGCGGTCGCGCCGGCCACAATCACCTTTGGCTTATGCTCGAGCGCCAGCGCCTGCACTTGGTCAAAGTCGATGAGGTGCGTTTCTGGATGCACGCCGTATTGCACCGCTTTGTAGAACTGAGAGGTCAGAGAGACCTTCCACCCGTGCGTGAGGTGACCACCCATGTCGAGCCTCAAACCGAGAATGGTGTCGCCTGGCTGACACAGTGCAACGTACGCAGCTAAGTTTGCGGGTGAACCAGAATACGGTTGTACGTTTGCGTGGTCCGCACTGAACACCGATTTTGCTCGGTTCACCGCAATCTCTTCTATGGCATCGATATATTTCTGGCCTTGGTAGTATCGACGCCTGGCATAGCCTTCGGAATACTTATTTGTAAGAATGCTGCCGGTGGCCTCCAAAACAGCTTTAGAAACGTAGTTCTCAGAGGGAATCATGCGCAGGACAGCGCGTTGGCGCTGATCTTCCTTCGCAATCAACTCTGCAATGTGTGGATCGATGTGAGCAAGGGGAGAAGACATGGGAAAAGCAAAAAGAGAAGAAAGAGGAAAACCGCATGCTCGTAGAACGTTACGTCAGAGGTCGCAAGAAAAGGATTTGAACATAAACACGACTCACACTGCCAGAATATCTCCAGTAGGAATCACCCCTTCACGGAGGACCTCAACCTCTTCGTTTTCACCAAAGACGCGCACAATGGTCGAAATGTGTCCCTCTGGTAATACCCCTCCGTCTAAGAGTATGTCTGCCCCTTGGGCCAAGTCTTGTGGGAGATCCGCAAGAGCATAGCATGCCGGTTCCCCTGCCTTATTCGCACTCGTCGCGGTTAATGGTCCCCCATATGCTGCCGTCAGAGCCTGCGTGAACGGATGTGAAGAGACTCGGATACCAATTTCTCCTTTTGCACTGACAATCCCTGGCGCAAATCCTTCTGCTCTTATAACAGGGAGAACGAGTGTTAACGGACCAGGCAAGAATCGCTCAGCAATCCGCTTCGCTCTTAACGGTAGCACTGCGTAGCGGGCAACCGATGCTACATCAGGTAAAAAAACAGATGTTGGTTTATGCAGTTCACGATCTTTCAGTGTTACCACCCGAACCACCGCGCCCGGACGACGCGCGTCGGCAAGGACGCCATAGGACGTCTCTGTGGGCGCGACAACCACACCTCCCGCGCGAAGCACAGAGACAGCTTTCGACAAAGCATCAGGATGGTCGACGGAAACATGATGCATGGCGTGGTACACAGACGGCGTCATGAATCTATCATACCTCCTCAACCTCGAAGCGGAAGATGGCCAAAGAAACGGACTGCTGTTTTGCCGTAAGCGACTCCGCTACACTGAGCCTACTTTAGGCCGTCGACCTGACAAAAAAACTGACCATGGAAACATTAAGGCGTGCAACCATTCCAACTGAAACAGTTTGTTCGGAATTGCATGTGGATGTTGCACACGGCCTCACACGCACAGACGCGGAAGCGCGCCTTAGTACCTACGGAAAGAACGACCTCCAGTCTGGAAAACGAACCTGGTGGCGCATTCTTGGTTCGCAATTTAAGTCTCCATTCATTTTCCTGTTGGCTGGGGCAGCAGTGATCGCCTTTGTTTTAGGTGAGAAGCTCGACGCAGGAATGATTTTCTTGTTCATCTTGGTGAACGCTAGCTTGGGCTTCTGGCAGGAATTTCGTTCAGAACAAACATTGCAACTCCTCAAAGCCTACGCTGTTTCCTACACAACCGTCATTCGTGATGGTCACGAGCAAGCGATTGAAAACACCCTCCTTGTTCCAGGAGACATTGTGCTTTTGAAAACAGGCGACCGCGTCCCCGCAGATCTTCGCCTTTGTTCCGCTGAAGATTTAGCGATTGATGAATCGGTCTTGACAGGCGAATCCGCTCCCGCACGAAAAGATCCAGCTGCGCTGACGAACGTCCCAGAAGGCCCCCACGATGCTGCTTCACTCGCCTTTGCAGGCAGCGGCGTTGTCTCCGGAAAAGGCACAGGCGTTGTCCTTGCAACCGGCATGAAGAGTTCGATCGGACTGATCGCGAAGCTGACCGCGGACACGCACCACAAGAGCCAGTTTGAACAAGGGATTGCACGATTTAGTTCGGTTATCCTGAAGATTGTTGTTGTCACGCTTGCCATTGTTTTCGTCGCCAATCTTCTTATCAAGGGAGATCAAGCGGACACAGGTCAACTGCTTTTGTTCTCGATTGCGCTCGCTGTCAGCGTCATCCCAGAAGCCCTGCCGGTTGTCATGACCTTTTCACTCTCACGCGGAGCATTACGGTTGGCAAAAAAGAAGGTGGTTGTGCGACGCCTCACGGCTATTGAAGACTTGGGCGGGATTGAGATTTTGTGCACAGATAAAACAGGCACGCTGACTGAAAACCATCTCACCTTCCGATGTATATCGCCTGATGCCCATCCAGAGACTCTTCTCTACGCGAACGCGGCTGCTTCTTCTCCTGAAAAACGCACCCTCGAACCATTCGACGCAGCTCTCTGGGATGCCCTTCCAGATACGGATCGACCACAACTCACGGCATTTAAACGACTCGATACACTGCCGTTCGACCCGACATTGCGCGTAAATGCGGTCTTGGTCGAACGAGCAGGATGCAGAGAATGGATCCTTCGCGGGGCACCGGAAGCGATTATGGATCGTTGTGCAGACGTCAGCGCCGAACAACGCGCAGCGGCGATGATGTGGATTACCAAAGAAGGCCGAACCGGACGCCGGACTATGGCCGTAGCTCACCGATCGAATAGTTTGCCAGAGGGCCTGAACGCAGCAGATCTTTCCGGATTGAGTTGGCTCGGCATGGTGTCGTTTGAAGACCCCATCAAAGCCACCACCCTTGAGGCCATGGAGCAGGCCCGAAAACTTGGCTTGAGAATGAAGATTATCACGGGCGACGGACCAGCCGTCGCAGGAGCGGTTGCTTCCCGGATTGGCGTTGCCGCTTCACCAGATGACGTCGTCACAGGCGCCGCGTTTGCAAAGATGAATGCTGCAGAACAGCACGATGTTGCTCACCGCCTGCATGTCTTTGCTCGATTCGTTCCAGAACAAAAGCATCAGCTCATTCAGCTCCTCCAAGAGAACGCGGAAGTGGGTTACTTAGGCGAAGGCATTAACGATGCACCCGCGCTGAAAGCCGCTGGCGTTTCGATCGTAGTTCAAAGCGCATCCGATATCGCACGAGAAACAGCGGATATTGTTTTACTCGAGAAGGACCTGAAAGTGATTGTCAATGGGATTAAAGAGGGTCGGATGGTGTTTATGAACACGGTGAAATACATCCGCGCCACCCTTGCATCCAACTTTGGTAACTTCTACGCCGTCGCCATTGCATCTCTGTTCATCGACTTCTTGCCGATGCTGCCGCTGCAGATTCTGCTCCTGAACTTGTTATCCGATTTCCCGATGATTGCGCTCGCTACGGATCGCGTCGATGAGGAAGATGTGACAGAGCCAAAACGATACGACGTCCGCGACATCGTCTTTATTGCGACGATTCTAGGCATTGTGAGTACCTTCTTCGATTTCCTGTTTTTTGCCATCTTCTTGCGCGTAGCACCAGAATCTCTCCAAACAAACTGGTTTATTGGAAGTATTTTGACGGAACTGGTGTTCCTCTTCTCGATCCGTTCCAAACGCTTCTTCTTGGCTGCACGTAAACCATCAAGAGCCATTATTATTCTTAGTATTGTGGCTGCCGCTGTAACGATTCTCATCCCACTCACTCATGTTGGACGTGAACTGTTCCACTTTGTCCGACCAGAACCATGGCACTTGTTGATTGCTGTTGGTCTTGTGGTCGCATACTTTGCATCAACAGAGGCCGTTAAGTTTCTCTTTGTGCGCGAGGATAAAAAGCGACAAGAAAAAATAGGGGGTCGACATTGGAACATACACCCTGCGCGCGTGTGAGTGCCTTACGTCGTGATTTTCAGTGGGGTAAACGAAGCAGCAGACAAGAAAAAAGCCGATCCGAGGGCGATCAGCTTTGTGCACGCTTACGCACAGTGTCGCAGACGTACGACATAAACTCAGCGAAGCACTTGTGGCCGTGCTCTGAAGAGCCACAGATCCTCTACCAACGCAGAGTTCACCTCCGGGCAGTCCAACAACCCGTGCGGGTCGAAGACCATTGCCGGCGCCTCGCCTGACAGCGAATCTGGCGGCCCGTCTGGGTCCCCTACCGGCGTCCCTGGCGCAGCCGCTCCTGCGCTGTCGCAGAACTCGTCCAAGTTGAGCCGCATCACGGTCACCCGTGGATGCACCTGACGGTCGCGCCGATCCAGGTCCGCGAGCGACGGCGCCTTTGGCTCCGAATCGCACAGGAAGATAACCTCGCAGAACTCGGCCACCGGTTCAGACGCAATCTCCACACAGCGTTTGCCGTCGGCCCCCTTTGCATAGCACTGCCGGAGGGGTTCGGCCCGCACCTGCATCCGCCGCAGGATGTCTTGCGCCAACTGGTCCTCGGATCGCTCCTGGGCCAGCGGTGACGACACATACCGCACCGTCGCCACCGCGGCGACCCGCTTGTCCGGACCGATGCGCTCGCCGTAGATCCGCACCAGCTCCTCGATGCCGAGAACATGGGTTGCCCCATGCTCCGGCACCAGACACGGCTGGATGCCTACCGGGAGATATCCGGGAGGCGTGCAGTACGGCAGTGCTGCCTCCTGCGCCTCGATCTCCGAATCCGCATGCGGCGCGCACGCCGCAGCAGCCATCACAAACCCCAACAAAAAGAGCCATCTCACGGGATTCCTCCTCCCAAAAGTCTGAAAGAGTAATATCACACATATTGCCTCTGTCAAGGCTTTGATGATAGATCAGAGGCTCTTTCACGATCGAATCGATGTAGATAAACGCAAAAAGTCCTTCCACGAGCTAGCGGAATGAGCAGAAAAACTCTGATGTACCACCTAAACAGCGTGTTCCGGCCCCACGTGACGATGCAGATGGACTTCCCGCGCTTCTTCCAGCTCTTCTGGTGTGTTGATCCCGACAACCCGATCTGCGTCGTTTGTGAGCACAGGAACCACCCGTTTACCCTCTTCGCGCAACAACGAAACAATGTCGGTGAGGTAGTACTCTTTTTGAACGTTGGCGCGGGATGTTTTGTGGAGCGCCGCGAACAAATCTTTAGCCTGCACCGCGTACGCATTCACATTCAGCTCTCGAATGTCCTGTTGCTCAATGGTGGCATCTTTTTGCTCAACAATCCCGGTGAGGGATCCATCTGCATCGCGCAAAAAGCGACCCCACACAGGAACTGTTTTTTCTTCTGGCCAGCGCACACCCAGAACGGCACAATCCGCCCCGCGTTCCAACGAAGCAAGTAGTTTTTGAAACATGTCTTCCGTGAGGAACGGCATATCCCCCATCGCAATCAGGACGGCTCCATCCCACTCTTTTAAAACAGATTCAGCGGTCAAAACAGCGTGACCCGTTCCGAGCTGCTCTTCCTGGTGCACATACTCCACGCGCTCTCCGAGCGTTTCGCGCACGAGTTCGCCCTTGAATCCTGTGACCACAATGATGCGTTGAGCGCCCAAGTGTTCATGCGTTTCCACGGCGTATTCGACAAGGGTTTTTCCGTGAATGTCCGTCAGAACTTTTGGGTACGGCACGTTCATGCGCGTCCCTTTTCCGCCGGCCAAGATGATGGAAACAAAAGGAGGGAGTGGAGACGATGACATAGAGAGATATTCGGCTGAGACACATTTTAGGACAGCCTAGCAGATGGCGCATGGGTCTCTGTCGCGCAGGATAGACAAGAATCCACAGCGCGTGGGAGCCCCACCAGAGAAGGAAGGGTGTGGTCAACAAGGGGCGCGTTTTCTACAGTCGGCTGTTCTTCCCCTTCTACGGCAGATGCGTCCCGACGCACATGCACCGCAATTACCTCTGGATGCTGTTCTTTTGCGTGCTCCAGAAGTTTAGCCGTACTACTGATGAAGACCACGCGCACATCTAGCTCTTCCGCACAAAAGGCTGTGACCATTTCTTGAGCGATCACCGTATCATCTGAGAGATACCGCACGTCTGGTAGAAACGCTTCCAACCCAGACGCGTGTAAGAGCTTGTGCTGCGCCTCTGCATCGCCAAAGAAAACAACGGTCAGTGCAGCGCCAGACAAGGTAATCCAGTTCAGAAAGGAAGGTACGTCTGGAAAAACGAAGGCGGAAGTGTCGGCTAAAACACCAGCGTACGCTTGTTCAACCGCCGCCCGTTGAGCCACTGTGAGTGTCATACCAGCAACAGCGCATGTATCAAGGAATGTATTTGTGGATGCCAGACCTGTTCCCGTTCGTTTGATGACGTCTGTGACGTCGGATTCCGACAGCCCAGCCACAGCTGCGACAGCCGAACACAACACATGAGTCAGTGCCGCTTGGTCGAACAAAACCGCTCCCGCATCGAGCAGAACGCGTGTGTGGTGAACGTGCTCTGTTGTCATGTCAGCAACGCGAAAACGCCTACGGAACCAAATTCAGAATCCGACCCGGAACGTAGACCACGCGTTTTGGTATGACGCCTTCTCCCAAATGCTGTTTCACACCTGGTAAAACGAGAGCTGCAGCGAGTGCATCTTCTTGAGAAGCGTCATGCGCGAGCGTCACCGTTCCACGTGCTTTCCCGGCCACCTGTACAGCAATCTCCACTGTTTCGTCTACGAGCAATGCTGCGTCTATTTCTGGCCATGTCGCTTGGCAGGCAAATCCTTCTCCTCCGAGTTTTTCCCAACACGATTCCGCCAGATGAGACGCAAACGGCGAAAGAATCCGTACAAACACCTCTGCAACTTCCCGTGTGAATCGTGCATCGCGCTGCTCTTGAACGTGATTTACCAGAATCATGAGCGCAGAGACAGAGGTATTGAATCGAAATGCTTGAATATCGTCCGTCACTTTCTTGACGGTTCGGTGTAAAACCCGGCGCGTTTCTTCTGGTGTCGGCGTCTCTACAAACACACCTGCTTCGTACAGCCCCCACACTTTGTCGATAAAGCGCCGCACACCGCGCGCGCCTGCTGGACTCCACGCGACGGTGTCTTCAATCGGCCCCATGAACAGCTCATACAAGCGCAGGGTGTCTGCTCCATGCTGTTTCACCACATCGTCTGTGCTGATCACATTCCCCCACCGTTTGGACATCTTGCGGCCGTCTTCCGCCATCACTAAGCCCTGGTTTCGCAAACTCTTGAACGGTTCATCGAAGTCGATCAAGCCAGCATCATGCAACGCCTTCGCGAAAAACCGTGCATACAGCAAATGCAAGACCGCATGTTCTGCACCGCCGACATACATATCAACCGGCATCCACCGCGCCATGTTCTCTGTATCAGCAAATCGTTCTGTGTTTTGGGAATCACAGTAGCGGTACATGTACCAAGACGAGCACACAAACGTGTCCATAGTGTCGGCCTCGCGGCGAACAA
>CAYJMK010000008.1:0-6897 GCA_964371425.1 uncultured Candidatus Saccharibacteria bacterium | reverse complement strand
CAATCTTTCGGCCCTCTGGCAACGCGCCCGATGCGTGCAACTTTCCTTCAATCCGGGCTAAATCTGCCGGGTCATGGAACGATTTCGACCGCACCAATGGAGACTCTCCTGTGGGCCGAAAATCGACGTCTGTCGGGAGTCGCACCGGTAATTCGTCTTCTGGCAATGGATACGCAGTCCCCGCATCGTCATAAACGATTGGGATGGGTGAACCCCAATACCGTTGACGTGAAACGAGCCAGTCGCGCAAACGGTAAGACACGTGGCGTTTGCCAGCGCCTTTTTCTTCCATCCATTTTGCGAAGTCTTCGCTTGCTTCCCAGACCATCCGTCCGTTAAACGGTCCCGATAAGAGCAGCAGACCATCAGCATCGTGCGCAACCAGTGGAATTTCTTCGCCTTCTGGTCGTGCGACAACTTCGATCAACGGCAAATCGTATTTTTTCGCAAACCAATAGTCGCGTGTGTCATGCGCAGACGCACGAACAATCCCCGTCCCGAATTCGTAAATAGCGTAGTTCGCAACCCACACCGGCATTTCTTTTCCGTCACAGGGATCGATGGCGACACGGCCCGTGAAGATCCCTTCTTTCTCAGACGTTTCGTTTAACCGTTCAGCAGTCGGAACATTCTTTGCTTTCTCCACAAACGCGAACACGTCTTTCTCTTGCGGTGTGCCGGCGATCAACGTTTTGACCAACGGATGCTCCGGCGCAATCACCATAAATGTATCCGCGAAAGACCAAGACAGAGTCGTGGTGAAGCTCTCCAACACCACGTCCATGTCTTTCACCGGATTGCGGATGATAAAGCCTTCTTTGCGGCCAATCCAATTCCGCTGCATGAGTTTGATCGGCTCTGGCCAATCGATTTCATCCAAGCCCGCTAAGAGTCTTTCCGCGTATTGTGTCGTTTTGAAAAACCACTGTTCCAGTTCTTTCTGTATCACTTCGGTACGACAGCGTTCACAGTGTCCGTCGATCACCTGTTCATTTGCGAGCACGGTTTGGCAGGAAGAACACCAGTTCGCTTTCGCGAATTTCTTCTCTACCAACCCACGCCCATGCAGGAATAAGAAGAACCACTGCGTCCACCGGTAGTACTCCGGAGAAGACGTGTCGACTTCCCGGTCCCAATCGAAGGACAGCCCAATCTCCTGCATCTGACGCCTGATGACGTTGACGTTTGTCACTGTCGATACAGCCGGGTGAATGCCGCTCTTAATGGCGAAGTTTTCTGCCGGAAGGCCAAACGCGTCCCACCCCATAGGATGGAGGACGTTTTCTCCCTGCATGCGGTGAAACCGCGCGACAATATCGGACGCTGTGTAGCCCTTGGGATGTCCCACATGCAGACTCAAGCCCGACGGATACGGGAACATGTCGAGCACGTAGCGACGCTTGCGGCTGTCTGCCGGGTCGTCCGAGGCTTTGAAGGCACCGGCCTCTTGCCAAGCTTTCTGCCAGCGAGGATCTTGCGTGCTGTGATCGTAGGTTGGGATGGGCATAGAGAACGTCCGGGAAGAAGAAAAGAGACCTTAAAACAACGAAGGCTCTGGTAGCCGAAAGAGTGTTCGTGTATTTGTTGTGGTTGCTTCGTCTAGTTCTGACACCGAAATTCCACGGATTTCGGCCAGCTTCTCCAACGTCTGAACAATGTACGCAGGCTCGTTTGTTTTTCCACGATAGGGCATCGGTGCTAAAAACGGTGCATCCGTTTCGACCAGAATCCGGTCCAGAGGAACTTCACGGACGACTAGGTCCAAGTTGCCATCTCTAAACGTCACAATGCCGGTAAAACCAAGGTACAAACCACGTTCCAGACACTGCTTCGCTTCAAATACATCTCCGGTAAAACAATGCACCACAGCCGACAAATCCTTATACGCCGTCAAAATTTCGAGAGTATCTTCAAACGCATCACGCACATGAAGAATCACAGGCAGATGCAGCTCTCGGGCTACATCGAGATGCGTTCGAAACAAGGCCTTCTGCTGTTCAGATGTCGCTTTATCTGCCGGACGGTAATAGTCCAATCCTGTTTCGCCAATCGCGACAATCTTTTTTGACGAAGCAGCAAGCTGGCGCAAACGCACCGATACGACAGCCGGATTCGTTTCTCCGCCCTGAGAAATCTCTCCTGGATGCACACCGATCGCTGCAAAAACCTGGTCATGCGCATCAGCAATCGCAATCGCCTGTTCCGCGCGCGGTAATGAACAGCCAATCGTGATCAGCTGCGAAACACCGACACGTGAAGCGCGCAACAAGAGCTCTGCCACCTGCGGCTGCAGCTTTTCAAAATCAAGATGGCAGTGAGAGTCGATCATGGATTCCGATGCTACACAGCTTTTTTGGCTTCTATCCGAGGGAAGAGCGGCTCTCCAACCGTCACTCGATAGATTGCAGGTGCAGAGCTTTCAGAACGTGAAAATCCAATACGTCGAGCAATTTCTACAGATGCATCAGGGAAGAACGGATACAGAAAGACAGAGAGAGCATGCAAACAACCAAGCAAATCAGTGAAAAGGGCTCGCAAGTCATCTCCTTCACCTGCTTTGGCTAACTCCCATGGTTTGCGAGCTTCAATCAGACCATTCGCACGCTCTACCAATCCGAACACTTCACGTAACGCCACATCAGGTGCAATACGTGTAAACGCTTCCTCAATACGTACATCGGTTTCTTTGACGGTCGACAGGAGCACAAGGGCATCTTCTAAAACTCCTTCTGTCGAGAGTGTCCCATCAAAGTACTTCTGGACCATCGATGTAATCCGATGCACCAAGTTGCCCAAATCATTCGCCAGAGCCGCGTTGTATTGCTCGTCAAAGCGAGAAGCATGGACATCACCATCAGAACCGAATGGGAATTGTGAGAGCAACAAATACCGCGCCCCATCCGAACCGTATTGATCAACTAATGTGTTCGGGTCAATGACATTCCCAATCGTCTTCGACATCTTGCGCCCGTCCACCGTAAAATAACCGTGAGCAAAGACAGCTCGCGGTAATGGCAGATCCAAAGCAAGCAACAGAGCGGGCCAGAAAATACAGTGGAATTTAATGATGTCTTTTCCAATCACGTGCAGGTCCATGGGCCAGAAACGCTCAAACGCCTCACGCGAAGCAGCAGGGTCTGTATCGCCATACCCAAGCGCCGTCACATAGTTGAACAGGGCATCCACCCACACATACGCAACTTGCGTGTCATCAAACGGCAACCGGACGCCCCACGTCACACGCTGCCGAGAAACCGAAAAGTCGGGCAGATCTTGGGCGAATAAGCCAAGCACTTCGTTACGGATATGATCTGGCTGAATACGGAGTTCCCCACTCTCAATCAGAGCTTTCACGCGCGGAAAAAAGGCAGAAAGCTTGAAAAACCAATTCTTCTCAGACAGCTTCTCTGGTACACGAAGATGATCCGGACATTTCCCTTCCGCATCAAGGTCTTTCTCTGTCAGAAACGCTTCGCAGCCCGTGCAATACAATCCTTCATAGGTTCCTTCGTACAAGACACCCACCGCGTGTAAACGCCGAAACGCTTCTTGCACACGCGCAACATGCGTAGACGAAGATGTCCGCCAAAACACATCGGAAGTCACATTCAACCGGTCCCATGCAGAAGAAAACAAAGCAGATGCTTCATCTACGTACGCCTGTGGCGTCTTCCCAACCTTCGTAGCCGCTTCCGCATTTTTTGCCCCATGTTCATCGGTGCCCGCCGAAAAGAAAACATCGCGTCCGCGCGAACGCCAATAGCGCGCAATCGTATCTGCGGCCACGGTGGTATAGGCGTGCCCAATATGAGGCGCACCGTTGACGTAGTAAATGGGGGTTGAAAGGGAAAAGCGGTCAGCAGACATAGGCTCAAAAGGATGAGGAGCGCGATTTCTATATTGACAGAAGCGGGTATTTGTTCAAGAATCGCGCATCCAGAGACACCGATAGCTCGTTCCGAAAGGGGAAAAGCGGATGACAACCATCGCATGCAAGATGATCGCCCTGTACGGCCGCGAGGGGAAGGTCGAAGCCGCCGTCGAACTCGAAACGAATCAGATTCGACTACGAAACATGCACACGAACGGAAGACATCTGCCGCCACAGCAGGTGTTCAATATGCTCAAGCGGTGTGAGAACAACGGCGCAGCTTCCATTCATATTGAAGACGAGGTCGTCGTCATCGATCTGACCGCATCGACCAGGCTGATTGTTCATGAGGGATTAACGTCGGAGCGCGCGCTGGAACTGAATCGAGCACGTGTCTGGGAGAAAATCTTCCTTCCCAATCGACATTGGAAGTCCGACAGTTTGATCCTGCGGATCGAACCTGAAGTGCCCGGCTGAACAGCCGGTCTTTTTATGTACGTCAAAGCCCTAGAAACGATCTCTGTGGAAGATTGTCTAAAAAAAACGCGGCTATTCCTGATGCGCTTCCACAATCACCACGAACTCCCCTTTTGGTGCATCAGGAATCCCGAGCAATAACTCAGCAGCGGTTCCGCGTCGTACTTCTTCAAAGACTTTGGAAAGTTCACGGGCTAACACAACGCGTCGTTCCGGCAACACATCCACCAAAACTTCAAGCGTCTTCCGAATGCGATAAGGCGATTCATACAAAACGAATGGCAACGGAAGCGCAGCCGCTTCTTTAAAGAAGGACTGACGACCTTTTTTCACCGGGGGAAACCCAAGGAACACAAACCGAGGCGCATCCACGCCCGCAACAGAAAGCGCAGCCGTCAGAGCAGACGGCCCCGGTACCACTTCCACGCGCAATCCCGCTTCTCGCACCGCGTTCACCAATGTCCACCCTGGATCAGAAAGACACGGTGTCCCAGCATCAGTTACTAATGCTGCACTTCCACCTGCCTGTAATTCTTCAACACAACGCGTGATCTGCGCATCGTCAACGTGTTGGTGAAACGCGCGCAAGCGCCCACCGGCGGGAATGGCATAGCGACTCAGCAAACGCGACGTCACACGTGTATCTTCGCAGAGCAAAACAGAAACGTCCTGTACCAACCGCAACACACGCAACGAAACATCTTCCAAATTCCCAATTGGCGTCCCCATCACAAACAACGTCCCGGCAAGTTCTTCTGGTTTAGAGGAAGGAATCGAAATCTCCATAGTTAACGTTACGCATCTGTGCGACGGTCTGTATCGTCTTCAGCCGCTGCCGCAACAGGATCTTGATCTTCCTTCGGCTGCGGACGGAAAAACCGGACATCGCGCGCAACCGGCGCATACAATCGCTCCTCCAACGACTCCCGCTCTTCAAATAAATCAGAGAAAAACACAGAGGCAGCTGTCGTCAGCGGCACAGCTAAAATGGCGCCCAGCACACCGGCAATCTTCGCGCCGACAAGTAAAACGATAATGACCAACAACGGATTGAGACCAAGGACTTTCCCCATCACACGTGGCTGAAGGACATGATTCTCGAGCTGCTGAATCAAGAAGCTTCCAGCAATCGTCAGAAGCGCCGTCAGGGGAGAAATCGTCAACGCAATCAGGGCGATCGGAATGGCAGCGAGAATCGGACCGATATAAGGCACGATTTCAAGCAATCCCGCGAGCAAAGCCAGCACTAGTGCGTTTGGAACGTGCAGCGCACTCAAGAGGGCAAACGTGAGAACAAAAATAATCAACGCAAGGATCAGCTGGCCCCGGAGCCACAGCCCCATCTGACGTTGGATCCGTCCCGCCAAATCGGAAACGTACAATTGATGCCGATGCGGGACAACCGAACGAATAAACGCGCGAAAACCATCTTGCTGAACAACGAAGTAGAACGACAACACCAGAATAATCACGATCGAGAACAATCCCCGGAAGATACCTGTGACAGCGGTCGTCACGCTCGTGAGAGATTTCCCCGCTTGGGAAGAAATATTATTGAGAACATCACTCGAAATCAGGTCTTGAGGCGACACATGCAAGAAGGCAGCCACATGGTTTGCCAACATGTTCACATACCCAGGAAGCAGCGTGGCGAGCTGCTGTGCTTGATCCACCACCAGTGGGACCAGAGCACTCACCACAAACCCAATAATGGCAATCAAGACGGCGAAAACTAAGAGAACAGTCAGTGAACGTGGGATGCGCTTGCGATGGAGCCGATCCACCAACGGGTCAATCGCGGAAGCAATTACCAGCGCAACGAAGATGTATAAGAGAAGGTCACGAACCAAATACAAAAATCCTGCCACCAAAAGCAGGGCAGCCAACTTCAGAAATGTTCCGTAGGAAACATCGATCTGAATACCTTTAGAAGAAGGAGACTGGAATGGCATACCGCGGAAGCGTAACGGGCGCGCGGTCGATCGCGCCTAGAACTTAAGAATTTCCAACACCGGACCCGGATCACGATAAGGCCCAATCACTGCAAGGTTCGTTTTGTCGTTGCGGAAGGTCTTCTTCGCAATGCGCTGCACATCTTCCGCCGTAACAGCATCGATCTTTTCAAAGCTCTCCTCGAGCGTTTCAATGTCGCCGTGCAAAACCTGCTGTTCACCGACAAAGAAAGCGATTTCATCTGAGCTCTCGAGCCCAAGCTGCGCACGACCCTTTAAGTATTCTTTCGCTTTCGTCAGTTCTTTCGCTGGAACGGCTGTGCGCACAGCCTTGTCACATTCGTCTAAGATGGCTGCCACCGCATCTGTTAGACGGGAAACTTCAACACCAGCACGGACATCGAAGTAACCGCCATCCGTCATAGCATCCATTTCTGCACGCACGTAGTAGGCCAGACCCATCTTTTCACGAATCGTTGTAAAGAGACGGGAACTCATGCCACCGCCCAGAAGGGCTGCCAGGACTTGGTACGCAGGCAATTCTTTATGACGAAGCGGAACGCCGCGGAATGCGAGCGACAGATGCGCCTGGTCCGT